>SAAL01000020.1 GCA_009929445.1 Bacteroidia bacterium | reverse complement strand
AATGCAGAAATTATTCTCTGAAAATGAGACACTTACAAAATACTTAAATTTCAAAAACCTAACGCAAGCGGGTTAATAGAGCTTGCGAAAGTTGAATTAACGTTAAAAATGCAGATGAATGTAAAAGCAAAAAACAGATAAAGAATGATCTCCCTATCTGTTTTTCATTTCCTGAAGCACTTAATCCGTTTCGAAACCGATTTTTTTGTGAGTTCCGTCGCAGAATGGTTTCTTGCTACTCCCGCCACAACGGCACAGGAATGCATTATTTTGCACCTTTTCTTCACCGTCGGGCATGATCAGTTTCAATTCGCCTTCCACTTTGAGGGGTCCGCTTTTGATGACTGTAATTTTCAGTTCTTTTTCCATGTGAATTATTTTTTGTTAAAATAATAACAAATCAGCAGCTGTAAAGGTTTTTCGGCAGCGAAAAATAAAACGAAGGTAATCGAAACAACAAACGACAAAAAAACAGCTCTGAAAAGCGTAAAATCAGGTTATTTCACCAACGATGGTTTCAATTGCAACATCCTGATTTTTTTTCATTCCGAAAACATCTTTTACTTTATCCTTATTTCGGAAATTATTTCTTATTTTAGTGCCCTGAAATATTAAATCATTATACAACATGTTAGTAATTGGAATTGCCGGTGGCACCGGATCAGGAAAAACCACCGTCGTACGCAAAATTCTGGAGCGCCTGCCTCAGGGCGAAGTAGTAATCCTCCCACAGGATTCGTATTATAAAGACAGCAGCCATCTTCCGCTGGAAGAACGGCTCGAAATCAATTTCGACCATCCCGAATCGCTCGAGTGGGATCTGCTCATCAAACACCTGAAAGAACTCAAAAAAGGTCACGATATAAACCAACCCATTTACTCCTACCTCACCTGCACCCGTGCGTCTGAAACAATACCCGTTAAGCCTACAGATGTTATCATCGTGGAGGGAATTCTGATACTTTACAATGCCGAACTGCGTAAACTGCTGGATCTGAAGGTATTTGTGGATGCCGATGCCGACGACCGGCTGATACGGGTCATTAACCGCGATATCGTGGAGCGCGGACGATCGGTGAATAAGGTGATGGAACGCTACGAACTCACTGTGAAACCCATGCACCTGCAGTTTATCGAACCATCCAAGCGGTTTGCCGATCTGATCATTCCGCAGGGAGGAAACAACCACATAGCCATCGATATACTGACCAAATACATCGAGAATAATCTGAACAACAAATAGAGCACCACCACTATGGACGAATCGCTGCAGAAAATCATGTTTATCGACATCGAAACGGTTCCGCAAACAGCCGTTTTCGATGAACTGCCTGAAGAGATGAAACACCTGTGGGAAGATAAATATTCGCTTCTGCAGCGGAAAAATCCGGAGAAATACGGTACTGAAACAACAGCCGCAGAAGGATACTTCACCAACGCCGGGATTTTTGCCGAATTCGGACGCATAGTCTGCATTTCAGTCGGATACATTTTTTACCGCAGCAATGTAATGCATTTCCGCACCAAATCGTTTGCCGGAAAAGACGAGAAGACACTGTTGAGTGATTTCAGCGAACTTATCATCAAAAATTTCCCTTCACGTTATGATTATTTTTGCGGTCATAACATCAAAGAGTTTGACATTCCGTACATCTGCCGGCGCATGCTTATCCATCGCGTGCCGCTGCCCAACGCCCTTCAGCTTAATGGCAAAAAGCCCTGGGAAGTAAATCTGCTGGACACACTGGACTTTTGGAAATTCGGAGATTATAAAAACTTTGCTTCACTGAAATTGCTGACGGCCGTTTTTGGCATTCCCACACCCAAAGATGACATTGACGGCAGTCAGGTAGCGCGTGTTTTTTATCTGGAAGATGATTTACCCAGAATAACCGCTTACTGCCAGAAAGACGTACAGGCTACCGCACAGGTTTGGCTCAGAATGAACGGACTGGAAACATTTAATCCCGAAAACATCGAATACGCATAAAAAACTCAAAATGAGTAAAAAAAACGGATTCATAGTACTGGCAGTCTGTTTCCTGCTCATCGGGTGTATCAACCGGGCAGCCGAAATTGACAGAGCACCCCTGGCAAAGCCAAAACCACTCTCCAACGATACGCTGAGAGTAGTTACTGAATATGATGCCACGTCGTACTTTGAATACAACGGCGAACCGATGGGATATGACTACGAGCTGGCACTGGAGCTGGCAAAACACCTGAACCTGCCGATGAAACTCGAAGTGGTAAAGACCGATGAGGAAATAATTCACATGCTCCGATACGGCCAGGCACACATTTCCATTTTTAACTTCACAGAAACCAACGATTTGAAACGGGAATTTAACATGCTGTTTTCGGAAGATGAATCGTACATGGTGCTGGTGCAACTGGTAAAACGGGATGCTATCACAGACATTACCGAGTTGGCAGGCAATGAAGTTTGGGTGAAACAAAACAGCATTTACCACAAACGCCTGCAGACACTGAACGATGAAATCGGAGGCGGCATCATTATCCGCTTTGCCCCCGACTCGGTAAGCACCGACGACCTGATGCTTCAGGTATCTGAGAAAACAATCCCTTACACACTCGCTTACTTTAACAAAGCAATGCTTCAAAAAAAATTCAGCCGACAGCTGGACTGCAGGATACCCGTTGGTTTCAACCAGCGAAGAGGATGGCTCATACCGAAAAGCAACCGGGCACTCACAGACAGCGTAAATCGTTGGTTGAATATCGAAAGCACCAAAAAATACAAATCCAGACTGCACAATATCTACTGGTTGAATAATCCGTATTTTGCATTCAAAAAAGTCCCGATACCCAAAGGAGCCATTTCGCCCTACGACGATTTGTTCAAACTCCACGCCGCACGAATTGACTGGGACTGGCGGCTGCTGGCAGCAGTGGCGTATGCCGAATCTGGTTTCGACAGCACGGCAGTATCGTGGGCGGGCGCCAGAGGCGTCATGCAGCTCATGCCCGGAACCGCAATCATGTACGGTGTAGATAGTTTTGATATTGAAAATCCGGCTAAAAACATTGCTGCAGCCACCGAATACATTAAATACCTGGACCTGATGTATCAGAATATTGAAGACAGGGAAGAGCGGATAAAATTCATTCTGGCAAGCTACAACGCCGGACCTGCACGCGTACTAGACGCAATGGCTCTCACCCGTCGATACGGTAAGAATCCACATCTCTGGTTTGAAAATACCGAATTCTACATGGAAAAAATGGATGAAGCGGAATTTTATAAAGATTCGGTGGTCAGATACGGACCTTTCGGCGGCACTGAAACACTGCGTTACGTGCCCTACGTACTCGATACTTATACCCGTTTTGTAGAAAAAGGATTAACAAAAGCTGAGAAAGAAAAACTTTTAGAGAAGAACAAAAAAACAGAAAAAGATTCGGTGGTTGACAAAGAAAAAACCAGGGAAAAAGACACTCTCAAAAATACTGAACAGGAAAAAAAGACAGTACCGGAGAAAGAAACAGAACCGGATAAAAATATTGAATTAGAAAAAGAGACAGAAAACAATGAACAGCGAAATCATTCTGATTAATATTTCAGGTGAAGATAAACCCGGCATGACGAATGCCATTACGAGTATTCTGGGGAAATACAATGCTACTATTCTGGATATCGGTCAGTCGGATATTCATCACAACCTGGCACTTGGAATACTTTTCAGAACACTGGATAATCAGCATTCGGGCAATATGCTGAAAGAAATCCTCTTCAAATGCTCCGAACTGAACATGAACGTGAGGTTCAAACCGGTGGACGAAAAAAACTACGAGCAATGGGTAGCCCGGCAGGGCAAAAGCCGTTTCATCGTCACCGTTCTCGGTAAAGTTATTTCGGCCGGTCAGCTATCGCAAGTCACCGGAGAACTGGCAGCGCAGGGACTGAACATCGACTCCATCAAACGCCTCACAGGACGTCCGGCGCTGGATGGAAACGAAAATGTAAGATCTTGTATCGAACTTTCGGTAAGAGGCGATCTGAAAGATAAAGCGGCACTTTCGGAGCAATTTATGAACCTCACTGTGAAAGAAGGCATTGATATTTCGTTTCAGAAAGACGATATTTTCCGTCGCAACCGCCGGTTAATCTGTTTTGATATGGATTCTACACTTATCAAGACCGAAGTAATCGACGAACTGGCTGACCGCGCTGGCGTGGGTGACGAAGTGAGAGCTATTACCGAAGCCGCCATGCGGGGAGAAATAGATTTTACCGAAAGTTTTTCGCGCCGCGTAGCGCTGCTCAAAGGGCTGGACGTAAGCGTGATGAAAGAAATTGCCGAAAATCTGCCCATCATGGACGGAGCCGAACGACTGATGTCGGTACTGAAAATGTGCGGGTATAAAATTGCCATCCTCTCGGGTGGATTTACCTATTTCGGCAATTACCTGAAGAAAAAATTCGACATGGACTACGTATATGCCAACGAACTGGAAGTGGAAGACGGTAAACTCACCGGACGCTACGTGGGCGATGTGGTGGACGGGAAACGAAAGGCAGAACTGCTGAGACTGATATCGCAGGTGGAGAAAATTCAACTTGAACAGGTGATTGCCGTGGGCGACGGAGCCAACGATCTGCCTATGCTGAGCATTGCCGGACTCGGAATTGCCTTCCATGCCAAACCCAAGGTGAAGGAAGTAGCCCGTCAGTCCATTTCAACCATTGGTCTGGATGGGATTTTGTATTTTCTCGGTTTCAGGGATATTCACATCGACAAGGATGTGTAAAAAAGCAGCGTTTCTACTCCCAAAACAAAAAAAATGATTTGATTATTCGGTCTGTTTTTCCACTTTGCGGAAGGAAAGAAAAACTGAAATCAGCGCATAAATTAGCACCATTACCACCCAGGTATCTTTGTTGGTGTACATCAGGTACGCTCCTACTCCCAGAAAAAGCGTGGCAAAGAGCATCAGCCGGTGCTGTCGCTGTATGCGGTTCGGTTCGTTTTTTGCCCGGAGGGTGTAAATAAAATACACCACAATAAGAATTAGCGCTCCGATGGCAAAAACGTATTTTGAAAACTCCAGTTCGAACAGTTGGAGCGCTGCACCTGTCAGCGTGAGTAATGAACCTGCCAACTGAACTGAATGTAATGATTTATTTTTCATTTGTTTCTTTAATTATGAAAATATCCTCGCTGTCTTTCTTCAGGTAATACTGTTCGCGGGCGTATTTTTCCAGACTTTCATCGCTTACCTGCATGTCGTTCATTTTTTTCTTGTTCATCTCTATTTCGTCGTTGTAAAACCGGATTTCTTTTTCCAGACTCCTGATATTTCTACCTGTTTTCCAACGGTTGATGAGGTTGTGCTGATCGAAAAACAGGATAAAAACCAGAAAAACAACAAGCACCAGCACGTACTTATTCAGCACGATTCGACGCAGTTTTGATCCTTTGTTTTTGATTTCAGACATGTTCTCCGGGGTGTAATTTGTGCAAAGATAGACAATTTTTCCGGAAGTGAAAGTAAGGTTGCTAATCTGAAAAACAGATTTTTTCAATCGCAAAGGGTGTACAGGTCACCCCGCGGATTGACAAGCAGCAGTGGAACATCAGATCGGCGAATGAGGTGATATTCCTTTGGGCCGAACAGAAGGTCGTCAAGTCCGTAATCTCTTGATGCAGAAATTATTACAATTCCATAATCATTTTCGCGGGCAGCTTTCACAGCTTCCTTATCGAGCTTGAAACTGTCGGATTGGGCTTTTTCCTGATTGAAATTCAGATTAAATTTCCCGAAAAGCTCTTTCATCTTTTCGGCAGTAACAGCAGCTTTTGTACCATAATCGTTGGCAAGCAGAATGGTAATTTCCGACCCGCAGAACCGCCCGAATGCCGATGCAAACTGTGCTTTCTCGTATTCCTCCACCAGAAAACCCACCGGAACCAGCACTTTCTCAAAGTTGATTTCCGGAAATTCTTCCCTGAAAAAAACATACGGAATACGTAAATCCCGACAATAATTCAGGTAATTTTTCAGCTGTTTATGCTGCGAATTACCCCATTGTATCATCAGGAATGAAGCTTCTACAGCCTCACATTCCTCCGCCAGATGCTTCACCGAATTTGGCCTGATGAAAATCCGAAAATCGTCAAATTCATTCTCCGAAAGGTATTTTGCCAAACTTTCTTTCGGGGCATTCACCTCCTCCGTACTTTCCACAAAAGCAAGTACGCCAAACTCTTTTTTCAGATTTCGGGCTAACCGATATCCGCTTTTCAAAAGACTGGAAGCAGTGGAAATATTTTGAAGCAAAATAAGAAGCATCTGTCTGAACTATGATTTTAGAATGATTTTTGGGATTTATATGATTTAGTTTTTTTGATTAAAAAACCTTTCCAGTAATAATTAAAACATCCTCTGTTTTAAGAATAATCTGATTTATTTTTAATAGAATTGCATCCCATTTTTAGCATATTTTCTTAATCAATAAAATCATAAAAATCACAGTTCAGACTTTTCTTAATCCACAAAATAAACCCTTTTCACCCGTCTGGATACACTGGTGAGAATTTCGTAAGGTATGGTCTCCAGCTTATCGGCCACTTCCTGAATAGTAATGTTTTGTCCGAAGATTTCGACCACATCGCCTTCTTCGGCAGGAATACCGGTCAGGTCAATCATCGTTATGTCCATGCTGATATTGCCGACCACCCTGGCCCGATGGCCGTTGATCCACACCTCGCCCGCTCCGTTGCTCAGGTGGCGGTCAAATCCGTCGGCATATCCTATTGGAATGACCCCAATGCGGCTGTCGCGCGTAAGTTTTCCTACCCGGCTGTAGCCCACGGTTTCGCCTGCTTTTACATCCCTTATCTGGAGAATAATGGTTTTCAGCGTACACACTGTTTCGAGTTTTACTCCCGGCAAAGCACTTACATCGTAGAGGCCGATTCCGAGCCGTACCATGTCAAACTGATATTCAGTGAAACGCTCGATTCCTCCCGAATTGAGTATGTGTCTTAAAATCCGGTGACTGAACGATGTTGAAATCACGTCGGCACAGCGGGAATAGAGTTCAATCTGACCGCGCGTGAAATCATCGAACGCAGGATTGTCGGAGCCCACGAGGTGCGAAAATACCGACCGTACTTTCACCTGATTTTGATTTTTCAGCAGATTGAGCAGTTCAGGCATGTCTTTTTCTTCAAAACCGAGCCGCTTCATGCCCGTATCTATTTTGATATGGATCGGGTAATCAGTCAGCGCCAACTTTTCGGCAGCTTCGATAAACAGTTTCAGCAGCCGGAAACTGTAAATTTCCGGTTCGAGTTTGTTGTCAAAAATGGTATTGAAGGCCGATTTTTCAGGATTCATTACCACGATTGGCACACGAATGCCTTCACGGCGCAATTCGGCTCCTTCATCGGCCACAGCCACAGCCAGGTATTCGCAACGGTTATTTTGGAGCGTGCGGGCTATTTCCACCGATCCGCTTCCGTAAGCAAATGCTTTCACCATGCACATCACGCGGGTTTCGGGCCTGAGTTTGGAACGGAAATAGTTCAGATTGCTCACCAATGCATTCAGATTGACATCCAGCGTGGTTTCGTGAACGGTCTGCTCGAGTCGTGCCAGCAAATCTTCGAAATGAAAGCTCCGCGATCCTTTCAGCAGGATGATTTCATTTCTCATTTCGCGCATCAGCGGCGAAGTCAGCAAATCAGCGGTATCACGGAAAAAATATTTTTCGGGAGTTTCGAACAGACTGGTGTTGGCAGAAATTTCCGGCCCCACGCCGATCATGCGGTTAATCTGCTTATTTTTAACCAGTTCAGCTACCATTGAGTAGAGTTCGGCCGATGTATGCCCGCTCTGCAGAATATCCGAGAGCACGAGTGTGCGCGAAAGATTCTTGCGCGTAGCCTGAAGATTCAGGAAATTGAGCGCAATATTGAGCGAATTCAGGTCGGAATTGTACGTATCATTGATGATGAGGCAGCCGTTTACGCCCTCTTTCACTTCAAGTCGCATGGCTACCGGCTCCAGTCGAAGCAGTCGCTGCGCAATTTGTTCGGGAGTGTAATTCAGATATAGCATCACACAGACACACTGCAGGGCATTTTCCACCGAGGCATCGTCGGTAAAAGGGATTTCAACATCGAAATGTTGTTTTTCGTATTTCAGCGAAATGGTCGTGTTGCCATTTTTCACCACCTGCAGCACCCTGAGTCGGGCATCCGGTTTTTTCCCCCAGGCGAAAAGTCCGGCTTTCAGCTTTGCCTGCATGATGGCGATTTCGAGCAACTTGTCGTCCGAATTGTAAATGAGGACTTCCGCCTCTTTGAAAAGTTTGAGTTTTTCGTCGGCTTTCTGCTTCAGTCCGCTGAAACCTTCCTGATGTGCATCGCCAAGATTGGTAAAAATCCCTACCGTCGGGCAAATGATGGGTTGCAATTTTTCCATTTCGCCAGTTTGTGAAATGCCCGCTTCAAAAATGCCCATTCCGGTACTTTCGCTCAGTGGCCAGACCGACAGCGGTACTCCGATCTGGGAGTTGTAGCTTCGCGGTGAACGTACAATCCTGAAATCGGAGTGCAGCAACTGATAGAGCCATTCTTTCACCACCGTTTTACCGTTGCTGCCGGTAATACCCACTACCGGAATGCCGAACTCAGCCCGGTGAGCGGCAGCTACAGTCTGCAAAGCCTGCAACGTATCATTTACCTGAATGAATACAGCATCTGTGAGATTTTCAAAATCGGGAAGTATTTCACTGATTACGAAAAAGCGCTGATTCTGGCGGTATAATTCGGGAATGTATTTATGACCGTTGTTCCGGCTTGTTTTTAGGGCAAAAAAAAGCGTTCCCGACGGGAATGACAACGAACGACTATCGGTAAGCAGCCAGCTTATTTCGGCATCTGCATCATCGATAACCGGAAAACCCAGCAGTTGAGCTATTTTAGAAAGTTTCATTTTGTGTAATAATTGAAATGCAAAGTTACAGTTTTTTTTCAGACATAGATTCAACTCTTTTCTGCGAAGAATGAATGAGACTGACAGCTGATGTAAAAAAATATCAAAAAGTTTTGATTTTTTATAAAATAACATCTAATTTTACAACCGGTTGCTGAAATAGTTGAAAGTGCTTGAGAAAAAGTGTTTCAACTATTCCGTCAATGATTTGGCATGTATAAAAATTTCAAAAAAAAGATGTCAACTGTGAACCCAACAATGCTCCTTCGGGACGAAACGGTGCTCCCCACCAATGAGGTAATAAAAAAAGTGCTCGGCGAAGAACTTTTCGGAGTGTATTCCGGGCTGATAACTTCATTCACCTCTGAATTGGATCTGGAGCCGCAATGGCGTTACTACAACGACGGCAAAGCATGGCTGTGTAAAGTCGTTTACCGAAAAAAAACGATTTTGTGGCTTTCGCTGTGGCAGGATTGCATCAAAACGAGTTTCTATTTCACCGAAAAAACACTGCCCGGTATAATGAACCTGGACATTCATCCTTCTATAAAAGAACAGACCGGAAATGCTGCTCACATCGGCAAACTGATACCGCTGATTCTGGACATATCAAGATCCGAACAACTGAATAATCTGAAAAAGATAATCCAATACAAAAAGGAAAGCAAATAAAGTCTGTTCAAAAAAAAACCGGACAGTTTTTTACGATATTTTTTTTGAAACCCCCTTTTTGGGGTAGCCTTACAAAAAAAGGAACACTATTTTTGCATCAAAAGAAAAAGGAAAGATTCCGACCGTAATTCTCGTCTTTCGTCTCTATGATTGATAAAAACAAGAAAAAATCGTGAATGAAGCATACACAATTAACAAAAAACATAATCATTCAAAAAAACACCCCGTTATGAAGAAAAATCTACTACTTGCAATGTTGGTTTTATCGACCTTTGCGATGGCTCAATTCAATCAAAGGATGAATCCGGCGAAACAGGCCGAAAAAACTCCGATGGAAATCATTAAATCATTTCCGGATAAGAAAACCTGGAAAACTCCGGGCACAATCACCGCACAAAAAATCAACGAACTAATCAACGCACAGCAAACAATGGCTGCAGAGTACCAGCTGATGGACAGCATCATAAACTGGAATTGGGACGTAACAAATGAAGCATGGAAAAACAGCGACAAAACCATCAAAATGACTTACGACAACAAAAACCGACTCATAAGCCTGATAGTGCAGGATTGGGATTTGGATACGCAAGAATGGGTAAACTCCGGCAAATCAACCTATACATACAACAATAACGGCGATGTAACACAGCTTCTGATAGAAGGCTGGGATGAAGGAGAATGGATAAATACTATGAAGTCAACCATGAACTACGATAGAAACAACAACCTGATTAACTCAAAAATTGAACTGTGGATGGATGAGTGGATTGCATTATCTTACACCGAATTTACCTATGACAACAACCACAATGTGCTGACCGAAATCAATCAGGCAGGGCTTTTCGGACCGTTGAAAAATGAAACAAAAGAAATTTTCACCTACGACACAAAAAACAACGTGCTGACTTCCATACATCAGGTGTGGAACGGTGAAGACTGGGAAAACCAGTCAAAAATCACAAATACCTACAATGCCAGAAATTACATTCTGACATACACGAATCAAACCTGGGAATCGGGTACCTGGCTTAATTTCAACAAGCAAACTTTCACATACAATTCGAACGACGATGAAACACTTTGGCTTAGTCAGATGTGGAAATCAGGCAACTGGGAAAACATCGCACAGCATATCTCCACATACGACACCCGCCAGAACCTTACGACCCAGATACAACAGAGCTGGGAGAACGGTGCCTGGGTAAACTACCAAAAATACGCTTACACGTACAACAACTCCGACTTACAGCTAACCGAACTGGTACAGGAATACAGGGAAAATGCATGGTTAAATGTAGTGCTATCAACAAGCACATACGACGCACGCGGAAACAACACCAGCGAAACCACTCAAATCTGGCTCGACAACGCCTGGTACAGAACCGGTCTCACGCAGGAAACTTATGATATGAATAACTACAACCTCACCTACGTAAACCGTGGATTTGATATGGACGGGGAAACCATTCTTTCGGGCGATAGTAGCCGCTTTTATTATCACCCTGTTTCCAGCGGAATACCCGAAACTATTGATGAGCAACTAACAGTTTACCCCAATCCGGTGAAGGATTATCTGATTCTCAAAATCGATGCTGCTTCTTCACTTACCGGTGAAATGATGTCTTACAGCCTCTTTGACCTCAGCGGTAAGCTGCTTGAAAGCCGTAAACTCGAAGGAAATGTTACCAGGATATACATGCGCAGACTGCCGCCGGCAACGTATGTGATAAAAATATCCGATGGAAATAAAACCAGAAAAGAATTCAAAATTATTAAAATGTAAAAAATCCGACGGTACTGACCGGATAGTTAACTACCCGACCGAAACCGTATAGAAAACCTGAACCTGAAAGAAATACCTTGTCTGATACCGACAGGGTATTTCTGATTTTCAGCGAATTACCGGAGAAATTTATCTGCAAAAAAAATATACCGGAAATGTTTTTAAAACAAAAAAAGACCTGCTTTCAGAAGCAAGTCTTTTATTCTACTTTTAAACACACTTTTTTTTCTATACCGGTACGTTGTAATCGGGTTCGATGGTAATTTCCGGTACGAGTTCGGCGTAGGTTACCACTCCGTTTTCGTCGAGCGCTACCACCGAGCGTGCACAAAGTCCTTTCAGCGGTCCGTCTTCCATCAGTACTCCATAGTCAGTTGCGAAGTTATTGTAACGAAAATCGGAAGCCGTAATTACATCGTTCAGTCCTTCGGCGCCGCAGAAACGTGATGCCGCAAAAGGAAGGTCTTTTGATACGCAAAGTACCGTAATTCCCTTCTCAGAAGCTATCTGGTTGAACTTACGCACCGAAGTGGCACACACGCCCGTGTCGATGCTTGGGAAAATATTCAGAATCAGCTTTTTGCCGGCGAAATCACTCAACGTAACTTCACTCAAATCACCTTTTACCAGTTTGAAATCAGGAGCTTTCGTGCCCACTTTTGGAAGTTCTCCGTTTGTTTGTACCGGATTGCCTTTAAAATTTGTTGTTGCCATTTGTAGATATTTTAAATTTATTAATAATTTATCTTATAATAATCACTTCTTACAACAATGCTTTGCGGTTTTTTGTTTATATTTGTAGAAAAGTTTAACTACGGCAAGCAGCCTTTTGCCCGAAAAGTTTGTGAAAAAACAGCTTCCATATAGTATAATCATTTTTGTAAGTGTTTCATTCTTTTCATGTCAGGACTGGAACGAGTATCGGGTAAATAGTGATTTTGAACCCTATGTTGTTCGGTTCGAAATGGAAGCAAAACAGCGGGGAGAGGATTTTCACCTTCGTGAGCGCGGACTGATAATCGAATTTGGAGACCTGGACAACGGCGTAGCCGGATTGTGTCACTACGGCAAACCAATCCGCATTGAAATTGACAGGGCTTACTGGAATGAAATGGGTAAATACGGCGGTGCAGATCTGATACGCGAAGAACTTATATTTCACGAAATGGGACACGGCATTCTGGGACGAAAACACTTAAACACAACACTTTCAAACGACGAATGGAAATCAATCATGTGTGGCGGCAACAAAGTTGAAGACCGTTCGTGGAATACAAACTACCGCGGACAACGCCGCGCATATTACCTGGACGAACTTTTCACAGAAAGCACTGCAGAACCGTCGTTTTTTACCCTTCCGCCTGTAATTGACTCCGAAGCTTTTATCCCTGTTCTGACTGATAATTTTGACAGCGCCTCCTCTTCACTCTGGAAACCGGGCATTTATCCGGGTTCTTCAGTTTCCATCGAAAACGGCATGCTGATATACCGCTCCAAATCGACTGCCAATATGGCTGTTCTTTCAGAAATACCTCATTTCAACATTCAGTCCGATTTCATACTGGAGTACACCTTTCAGTACAAAGAACAGGCTGACAGCGCAAAATACGGTATAGCTTTCGGCACTTTAGCCAATTCCGGCTCCTACAAAGAATCGGTTGATTTTTTTGTCATCAACAACAACCGGCAGCTTTACAACGGAAACACCACTTGGCACAGCTATTTTACTCAGGTAAAGCGCTATCAGATAATACCTAAAGGCAAAAACAAACTGAAAATCATCCAAAGCGGCAACATGTTGAGCTGCTACATCAACGACGTCTTTGCCTACGCTTCCGAAACAGAGAACACGCAGCCGGGCTCAGGCATAGGTTTTATGGTGCCTGCCGGGCAAACCCTGTATGTGGATGACTTCAGACTCAGCAAGCGAACTACAGCCGCTGCAGCAGCCAGAATTAGGAAATCGCTGACAGATAAACTGAACTTTACACCTGTCATGAGCATTATTAACGAAATAAAAAACAATAAATAAAACATCACCCCATGCCAAAATTTGTGATTTACCAGGTTCTTCCGCGTCTTTTCGGCAATTACAACACCACCCGAAAATACAAAGGAACCATCGAAGAAAACGGATGTGGAAAATTCAACAGTTTTACACCCCGGGCACTGGAAGAAATACGGAAATTAGGAGCTACACATATCTGGTACACAGGCATCCTGGAGCATGCCACCAAAACCGATTACTCGGCTTTCGGCATCCGGAAAGATCATCCCGGAGTAATCAAGGGCAACGCCGGATCACCCTACGCCATCAAGGATTTCTACGATGTAGATCCCGACCTGGCCGAAAACGTAACAAACCGGATGGAAGAATTCGAAGCACTCATCAGGCGAACGCACGAGGCAGGACTGAAAGCAATCATCGACTTTGTACCCAACCATACAGCCCGCCAGTATCACTCGGACATGAAACCGAATGGCGTGAAGGATATCGGCGAAAACGACAATCCGGACTGGGCATTTTCTCCGCTAAACAATTACTATTACATACCCAACGAACAGCTTCGCCCGATGTTCAACACCGAAGGTTATGATGAATATCCGGCCAAAGCTACCGGAAATGACCAGTTTACTGCCTATCCGTCGGAATTTGACTGGTACGAAACCGTAAAACTCAACTACGGAGTCAACTACATGGAAGGTCACCAAAAACAATTTGACCCCATACCCGATACATGGCATAAAATGGCAGACATACTGTGCTACTGGGCAGCAAAAAACATCGACGGATTCCGCGTGGATATGGCCGAAATGGTGCCCGTAGAGTTCTGGGGCTGGGCAATACCTCAGGTGAAAAATATAAATCCGGAAATTATTTTCATTGCCGAAGTTTACAAACCGGCAGAATACAACAACTATTTGTGCAACGGTAAATTCGATTACCTGTATGACAAGGTTGGCCTCTATGAAAAACTTCGCGGCATTTTGAGCCGGAATGAAGCAGCCAGAGATATTACGGGCATCTGGCAAAGCCTCAGCCGCATCTCCGACCGGATGCTCAACTTTCTGGAAAATCACGACGAACAGCGTATTGCTTCCGGATTTTTCTGCGGCAGCGGTACGTACGCCGAACCGGCCATGATCATTTCGGCAACACTCACCAAAGCACCCGTAATGATCTACATGGGGCAGGAACTCGGAGAACTCGGGATGGATATGGAAGGTTTCAGCGGTGTGGACGGCAAGACTTCCATTTTCGATTACTGGGGAGTTTCATCCCTGCAAGCCTGGGCAAACAACGGTGAATTCGACGGTGCTAATCTGACTGACGAACAATGGAATATCCGCAATTGCTATCAGAAACTGCTGAACATTTGCCTTTCAGAAAAAGCCATTACCGAAGGCGAAATGTACGACCTGGAATTTGCCAACTTCGGAAATCCTGCATTCAATACGCATGAACAGTTTGCTTTTATCCGAAAACACCGGAACGAAATTTTACTCATCGCAGTGAATTTCTACGACAAACCGGTGGAACTGGAGATAAATATACCCTACGAAGCATTCCAGTATTTGAAATTACACGACGGCGATTATTACAGCGTGCAAAATCTGCTCAACGAAGAGGAAGACCTACCAATACAGCGGCTCACCTCATACATTCCATACCGCGTAAACTTATCAGCATGGAACGGAAAAATCATGAAACTGAAAAAAGCAAATGTGGTATGAGAAGTTAGAAGTTGTTAAAATTAAGTTATTTATTAAATCCTTTTAACCTTAGACTGCATTAAAACGACACAACTAAACACCGGTCTGATTTGTTAAATATAGTAGCCGGAAAAACGAGGAATTTTTAGTACCTTTGTGCCCGCAATCAAGAAAAGACAATGTACAATATATATAATTTATTTAATCAATAAACATTATGAGTAAAATTGAAAAAATCGTAGCCCGCGAAGTACTCGACTCACGCGGAAATCCCACAGTAGAAGTAGATGTAACACTCGAATCGGGTGTAGTAGGCCGTGCTTCCGTTCCATCGGGTGCATCCACCGGCGAAAATGAAGCAATCGAACTTCGCGACGGCGACAAAAAACGTTACCTGGGTAAAGGTGTACTGAAAGCCGTTGAAAATGTAAATAAAGTGATTGCTCCTGCCCTTATCGGTGAATGCGCACTTCAACAACGCAAAATAGACAAAGCGATGATCGCTCTGGACGGAACTAAAACAAAATCGAACCTCGGTGCAAACGCCATCCTCGGTGTATCACTGGCTGTTGCCAAAGCTGCTGCCAACTACCTCGACATGCCACTGTATCGTTACATTGGCGGAACAAACACATTTACACTGCCAGTTCCGATGATGAACATTATCAACGGTGGTTCACACTCCGATGCTCCTATCGCTTTCCAGGAATTCATGATCCGTCCTGTAGGCGCATGCTGCTTCCGCGAAGGTCTGCGTATGGGTGCTGAAGTTTTCCATTCACTGAAAAAAGTATTGCACGATAAAAACCTGAGCACTGCTGTAGGTGACGAAGGTGGTTTTGCTCCTAATCTGGCGGGCGGTACTGAAGAAGCACTGGAATCAATCTTGCTGGCTATCAAAAACGCCGGTTATGAACCCGGTAAAGATGTTATGATCGGTCTGGACTGCGCTTCTTCCGAATTCTACAAAGACGGTATCTACGATTATACCAAATTCGAAGGCGCTAACGCTAAAAAACGTACTTCAGCCGAACAGGTGGATTACCTGGCTGAACTTGTTGCCAACTACCCTATCGACTCTATCGAAGACGGTATGGGCGAAGGCGACTGGGATGGATGGAAACTGCTCACTGACAAACTGGGCAAGAAAATCCAGCTTGTAGGCGACGATTTGTTCGTTACCAACGTAGAATACCTGAAAAAAGGTATCGACATGGGTTGCGCCAACTCTATCCTTATCAAGGTTAACCAGATTGGTTCGCTCACCGAAACACTCGATGCTATCGAAATGGCTCACCGTGCCGGTTACACATCAGTAACTTCACACCGCTCGGGTGAAACCGAAGATGCAACTATTGCTGATATCGCTGTAGCTACCAACTCCGGACAAATCAAAACAGGTTCATTGAGCCGCTCCGACCGTATGGCCAAATACAACCAGCTTCTCCGCATCGAAGAAGAACTGGGCGACCTGGCTGCTTACGGATGGAAGAAATAACAACGAACTATCCCTAAATCCCTTTCTCTTGGGAGGGGATCTGAAGACCGGTTTTCTGAAAAGAGAACCGGTTTTTTCGTTTTTATTATTTAGCGTCCCGAAATTTATCTACTGGTTTTCTTTGAAATTCTGGATTACGTATGGTTTATAAAAGCCTGTCTTAAAATAAATATGACAGATATAGAAGAAAATACGCTCCCAATCACCTTCCGATAATCCACTCAGATAAATTTCTTTTAAAATTAAGCTGTAATTAATAAATTAAATTATATCTTTGTTTCTCAAATTTTCAAAATCCAATGAACAGAACAGGAGAAAGAATAAAGAAAAAAAGGGAACAGTTTAATTTACAGCTAAACGAACTGGCTGAAAAAATTGGCATAACTTCAAGCGCCCTTTCACAAATCGAAAAGGGAAAATCATTTCCTTCCATACTGACATTAAAGAATATTGCCGATAAATTACACACAACAGTTGGTGAACTTATCGGAGAAAATGATTCACAGGCAAACAATCCGGTGGTTTATAAATCCGACATTAAATTTATAGACCAGAGCAAGTCGGGAACAATGTTCTACCTGTTATCGCAACACGATGTCAATAAGCAGATGGATACATACCTGGTAAGATTTTCCAAGGCTTCCGCTATCGATGGCTTTTTCTCAGCCGCTTATGGTCAGATATTCTCTTATGTGCTCGCAGGAGAAGTGCGGTTCGATCTGGACGGTAAAACTTTTATTCTGAAGTCCGGCGACAATATTTACTTTAACGCCAAATCACAGTTCAACGCCATTAATTACTTCGACGGCGTTAGTGAAATCGTCTGGGTACAATCTCCTCCTTCCTATTAATTCAAAATAAATTAAGTAATACTTTATTTATTAAGTAATAATTATTATCTTTGCAGTCGAAACAATTAGAGCGATGACAAAATATCCCGCGGTTTTCTTAGACAGAGACGGAACATTAATCGATGATGTGGGTTACATCAGACACACATCGGAAGTAAGTTTCTACCCGTTTACATCTGAAGCGTTACTCATGCTGCAGGAACATTTTCTGTTGTTCGTTATCACCAACCAGTCCGGCATTGCCAAAGGGCTTACCACAGAAAAGGAAGTATCTGAAGTAAACAAATACATTTTAAATACGTTGAAGAAGCAGGATATTATTATACACGATCTTTTTTGTTGCCCGCATAAAAACGAAGATAACTGCGAATGTAAAAAACCGAAAACACAGTTTATTGAGAAGGCCGCAACAAAATACGATATTGATCTTACGCGTTCGTTTATTATCGGAGATCACCCGTCTGATGTACAGTGCGGAATAAATGCTGGAATTACACCTTTATATTTACTGACTGGTCATGGCCGGAAACATAAAGGCGAAATAAGCAATGAAACAATTATTTACACAAATCTTTTAGAAGCTTCTAAGTATATAATAAACAAAAACAAGCAGACATGAATGATTTATTGACAGTTTTAAGAGAAAAAAATATTATCGTTCCCGATAATATTGCTGAGTTGCTCACGGGATGCAAAAGTTATAAGGTATTCAATACCACTGAAGAACTTTCCGAAGCAGCGACTAACGGAAAAGAGAATGAGCAATTTGAAGTGCAATACGACGTTCCCGGTAAAGGGATTTACACAGAGGCAATCGTACAACGTGTGAAGAATGGTATCTCGGCAAATTACACCGAGTCATACATGCGCCGCAGAGATCCCGATACAATGGTTATCGCAGACAATAATCCAACAGACAAAATACGCTTTATCAATAAATATGGATATGAATTTTCAGGTCTCCAAACAGATACATTCGAATGGCTGAAACAGCAGGATCTCGCTGTTTTCTTTTACTTCGCCGGACGCGAAAATATTGGTTCACTGGGTATTGCCATTGCACCTGCCAACGCGGCGTTTTTTGCCCTGGGATTGTCGATGCTGCAGGAAATGGTTGCAGTGGATGAATTGAAAGATAACGCGGAACTAAAATCGGTGATTTTTGTTGCTCCTGTGTTCAGACATACCCATTTTAATGGTAAGCAGGTAGTTGTTCACAACCGGACAGAAAGCATACACGAATTATATTCCTACAATTTATACCCGGGACCAAGTGCAAAGAAAGGACTATACGGTGTGATGCTTAACCAGGCAGAAAAGGAAGACTGGATTATTGCTCACTGCTCGGCCGTTCAGTCTGTAAGCCCATATGACAACCTTACCACCTTTATGCACGAGGGTGCAAGTGGAGGAGGAAAGAGCGAAATGCACCAGCACATTCTCCGCGAAACGGACGGACGTGTGTCGTTAGGGCGTAATTTAATAACTTCCGAAGAAAGGTTTATTACCATTCCCCGCTTTTGTACTTTCAACGCAGTAGCCGACGATATGGCTTTTTGTCACCCTTCAGTACAGAAAAAAGATGGTAAACTCCGTATCATTGATGCAGAAAATGCCTGGTTTGTGCGTGTCGACAGTGTAAAGCAATATGGTGATGACCCTTCTTTAGAAAAAACGACCATAAATCCCACTTCGCCGTTGTTGTTTCTGAATATTGAAACTACTCCCGGCTCTACGGCTTTAATCTGGGAACATATTCAGGATAAACCGGGAAAATCATGTCCCAATCCAAGGGTGATTATTCCCCGGAAAACTGTGCCAAACGTAGTCAACAGACCGGTGTCGGTCGATATCAGAAGTTTTGGCATCCGCACACCTGTTTGTTCAAAAGAAAATCCTTCTTACGGAATTATCGGAATGTTCCATGTTTTGCCTCCGGCATTGGCCTGGTTATGGCGATTGGTTGCCCCTCGCGGTCATAACAATCCAAGTATTGTCAGCTCGGGAGGCATGGAAAGTGAAGGCGTTGGTTCGTACTGGCCTTTTGCCACTGGTCAAAGAGTACCACAGGCAAATATGCTGCTCAAACAGATAATTGATACACCACGTACTACTTTTACACTGGTTCCTAATCAAAATATCGGCGTGTGGCAGGTAGGTTTCAAACCTCAGCTGCTTATGCGCGAGTACCTGACTCGAAGAGGAGCTGCCCAACTGAAAACTGATCAGTATCAGGCTGCCCGTTGTCCACTTTTAGGTTACGAACTCAATTATTTGACCCTTGAAGGTTCAAAAATACCTTCGAGATTTTTAAAGGTTTACAATCAGCCTGAAGTCGGCTTTGAGGGCTATGATGCCGGTGCCGAAATGTTAAGGGCATTTTTCAAGTCTGAATTGCAGAAATACCTGAAAGAAGACCTGCTTCAAACAGGAAAACGCATTATTGAAGCTTGTTTGTCGGACGCAAGTATTGAAGATTATAATGAAATTGTTCCAATGAGTTATCAGTACGAATATTCCTTCAATAAAATAGAAGACTATGAGCAAAGCAGCGATAACCCTGGTTTCTAAAGTCTTGCACGAATAGACTGACTAAACAAGTAACCTATTGAAAATATAAATTATTGAATTTCAACATAAAAATAGAAATTACTGAAAGACGTCTATAGTATTTTACAAAATGACAAATAACAACATTAGTGAGGCAGCACAGATAATTAAAGACGGAGGGCTGGTGGCTTTCCCGACAGAAACAGTTTACGGGTTAGGTGCAAATGCACTTAACCCATTTGCTGTCGCTAAAATTTTCGAAGCCAAGGAACGCCCTTCATTCGATCCCTTGATTGTACATATTGCATCCTTTGACGATTTGAATATATTATCAAAAGGAATAAACGAGAATGTAATCCGTTTGGCAAAACATTTCTGGCCGGGCCCATTAACCATCGTATTGCCAAAAAGTTCTGTTGTCCCGGATATTGTAACTTCCGGGCTTAATACTGTCGGCATTCGCATGCCGGACAACCCGATTGCACTTGAACTGATAAAACAAGCCGGCTGTCCGATTGCAGCACCGAGTGCCAATAAGTTTGGTTTGCTCAGTCCGGTAAACGCTAAGCATGTGAGAAAGCAACTTCCCGGTATCGGTTATGTTTTGGATGGAGGTAACACCAGGGTTGGGATTGAATCTACCATCATTGCTATTGATGGCCATACCTGTCAGCTGTTACGGCCGGGAATTATTACCATAAGCGATATAGAGAAAGCATTTCCGGATACTTTTGTATTCAATAATTCGAAACCGGATAAGCTTGTCTCTCCCGGTTTGTTGAAAAGTCACTATTCGCCCCGTAAACCACTTTACTTTCTGGATAACAGGTTAGATTTCCCCGAGTTTTCAGGCTTGATTTTGCATTGTGAGACCAATACCTGTTATAATGCACAGCGGGTTATTTATACATCACGAACACGCGATAAAATTGAAATAACCGCCAATCTGTTTGCCTCACTTCATGCAATGGAAGAGGACGACAGCATAAAAAACATTTTTATTGAACCTGTAGAAGAAACAGGACTGGGTATAGCTATCATGGACAGGTTGAAAAAAGCTGCCTATCGATACAACGACAGGATGGATTAAAGGATTAATGTGGACTCACACCAAAGAATCACAGGATAACATAAGCCCAAAGGAAGCACTATAGCTTATAAAAGAAGGAAACCTCTGGTTTGTCATCAATCTAAAAAATCATCAGAAATCGCTGATTTTTTGTCCGTAAAAAACCTTATAAAATATCAGGCTTCCAAAAGATAATATCCGGAATTCTGAAGCACAAGAAAGGGGGAATTCGAATCCCCCTTTAATTAAATTAAGATAATGTGTCTGTGATACTTTTTTTTTATTCAATCTCTCTTTTGACAGTATGTATCATTTATTCATGTTGAGCTTCCAGACACCGTCCTTGTTCACGTACGTACTGTTCTGAGTATCTTCTGTACCGTTACCGTAAGTCACTTTTGTGGTAACTGTTGCTGTTTTACCATCTTCAGCGATTTTTTCTTCCAAAATTTCAAAACTTTTCAAGCCACCTTTAGCATCGGCACTTTGTTTGGTTTTCTCGGTGAATGCCTTCATCACCTCGGCTTTCTGTTCGGCCGGAGTATCATCATCGCTTTCCACATTTTCAAAAAGCATTTCTACTGCTTTTTCATAGTTTCCTTTTTGTAACTCGTTGTAAATGGCTTTTTCGATGTCTTTGGGAGATTTTCCGGCGTTGCCGCCACTACAACCTGCGGTAAACAAAATCATTGTCACTGCTGCAAATAAATACACAATTCGTTTCATACTTCATTTGTTTTTTAAAAGATTGATAATTATTAAAAACTGAAAACTAATTCAAACTGAGGATTCAAATAAATATCCGACGGAAAAATGTACATTCCGCCAAAAACAGGCATATTAATCCGGCTTCTTCTTCCGGAACTGATATCGACACCTGCTAAACTGTAAGCACACCACACCAGTTCGGTACAATACATTTTCGTAGTGTCATTCAGCAGGTAATCGTGGTCGAATAAGATGCCCTTGTCAAGCAGTCTGAGCGCCTGCGATGAAGCCATAGCACCTGTTTTCGAATCTTTCAGACGATACACAGCGCCATGTACTGCCCTTGCAGTGCTCCAGAACTCATCGAGCGATTCCATTTTCACTCTGTCAACTGTATCACCCTTCTGCCGCTCACCCGGAGTGACGTGTATCACACCGAAACTTTCATCACGCCTCACGGCTATGCCTACGTGGCTGTAGATTCCCAACGAATCGGCCTGCATTACAGCACGCGACTTGGCTCCGGTACCACGGCGAAACACCAAATCTCCTTCCTCCAGTTTTACAGAAGCAAAACGGTTAGTTTCTGCTCTTTCGAAGCAAACTGTCAGCAATGAAAGCAGCAGGAGCATCAACATCACTCTCACGACCGGCAGCAACTTCATTTTTAATATCATTCGAAGAATGGAATTAAGCAAAATCAAATTGTTTGTAAAAAAAAAACAATTCAACTCTTTGACTAATAAATCATAACAGATTTTTCACAAAGTAAAATAAAAATCGTTAAACAGCAATAAATTTTAACAAAAAATCCGTAATCAAATCCGGTAAATAAAACTGTAAATGCATTAGGCCCTGGATAATTTGATAGCTCACTTTTTGAAAAGTCAATACAGAGAATAGTCGCTATTTCGCCTGAATAAGACAATTCACAGCAAATCGCTTCTTTAATTAATCTGAAGAAGAGCAAAACAATCTCATTTACAAATCATTTCCATCAGAAATAACCGATATTTTTTTGTATCTTTGCAGCCGAAAAAATTTGTACCCACTGATCCGACTCGTGAGAACCGGACAGAATAATTCAAATGAATGTTGAATCCTCCTGAATACAAATCGGGATTAAACAAAAAACCAATGGGAAATATTGTAGCAATAGTAGGACGACCCAACGTAGGCAAGTCCACCCTTTTTAACAGGCTCACCAAAAGCCGGCGAGCCATAGTAAACGAACAGGCAGGCACTACCCGCGACCGTCAGTACGGTAAAAGCGAATGGGAAGGACGCGAATTTTCAGTCATCGATACCGGCGGATGGGTTGTCAATTCTTCCGATGTATTTGAAGAAGAGATCAAACGCCATGTGATGCTTGCCATCGAAGAAGCCGATGTCATACTCTTTGTGGTCGATGTGCAAAACGGTCTTACCGACCTGGACGAAGCTGTGGCTCAGATACTTCGCCGCTCTGAAAAACCAATCATGCTGGTAGCCAACAAAACGGACACATTTGATCTTCAGTATCAGGCTGCCGAATTCTACAAGCTGGGTTTGGGCGAACCTTTTATCCTCTCATCAATCAACGGACTCGGTTCGGGAGAAATGCTCGACGAACTGCTGAAACGCTTCAAATCCGAAGCTACCGACGAAACCGAAGAAGAATTGCCACGCTTTGCAGTGGTGGGCAGGCCCAATGCTGGCAAATCATCGCTCATCAACGCCCTGATTGGCGAAGATCGCACCATCGTCACCGATATAGCAGGTACTACACGCGATTCCATTTACATGCGCTTCAACAAATTCGGACATGATTTCTACCTGGTGGACACTGCCGGAATCCGCAAAAAAGCCAAAGTAAACGAAGACCTGGAGTATTATTCGGTGGTTCGTTCCATCCGCGCCATCGAAAACTCGGACGTATGCATCCTGATGCTCGATGCCACCCGTGGGATAGAAAGTCAGGACCTGAATATCTTCTCGCTGATTCAGAAAAACAAAAAAGGACTGGTTGTAGTAGTGAATAAGTGGGATTTGATTGAAAATAAGGAAGCAAACGACACAAAAATTTTCGAAAAAAGCATCCGTGAAAGACTTGCTCCATTTACCGATTTTCCTATCATTTTCACCTCTGTGCCGAACAAACAACGTATTTTGAAAGTACTTGATACGGCAGCTAAGGTTTATGAAAACAAAAAACGTAAAATTGCGACAGCAAAACTGAACGAAGTACTCCTGCCGATTATTGAAAAAAGTCCACCACCGGCACTGAAAGGAAAGTATATTAAAATTAAATACATCACTCAACTTCCGAACACGTTTATCCCTACTTTTGTGTTTTTTGCCAACCTGCCTCAATATGTGAAAGAGCCTTACCGCAGGTTTTTAGAGAATAAAATCAGAGACAAATGGGAACTTCATGGTACACCAATCAACGTATTCATCCGTCATAAATAGAAAAAAGCAGAACCTCATGGTTCTGCTTTTTTTTATTTCATCGTTTTATTCTTACTGTTACTTTCTAAAAACCGCTGTAAACTACTTCCAGTTTCATGGGAATATCTTTATTCTTGCCGCTGAAAATGGAAACAGCCTGCATTTGTGTACTTTGATTAACTTCGGTAAGCACAGATTGAGAGTAACTTGATGAAGATGTCTGTACAAGCGAAACCGGTACGAGCACCATATCGAGGTACTCGTCGGTGGAGTTCTTTTTCAGCTCGTTTTCGATCAGGTTATTCAGGCTGCTGAATGTATAATTGTATTTATAGGTAGTAGCCGTAATGTTTTCATAACCCAGTGTGGCGACAAACGATGCAGTATCCACCGGCAATTCATGATTGGTAAAGAATTTATCCAGATCACGTTCGCGGATAAGCAGCAAGCCCGAAACATAAGGAATCAGGGCACTTGTACCCCATTTCGTGCGATCCTGAACGTTAACTTTCAGTATAGCACTGTTGACATCCAGCTGTTTGCCACCCGTTTTTATCCGCTGACGGATGCGCCCTATTGGAATATGGACTTTGGTATGGTAGTTAGCCGGCGAGGCTATGTAATTAAATTCGTCGTCAGGTCCCGATGAAAGTGTTCGGAGTGGATGCTGAACGCGATTTACCTTTACAATTTCTGCATTGGCCGGAAATGTATGATAACTTTTAATTTTAGCCTGAGCAGGATCGTTTTTATATACATAGTGATAATAAAGTGTCAGCGAAAGATTATTCACATTCACCATCACGGAGCTGCCAAAGTCAGTTGTAACATAGATACCTTTGAAGAAATTTTCAAAATTTGCCTGACTGGCAAAAACAGAAGGATCTTTTGTGAAAAAACGCTGCAGGAATTCATCAGATAATTTGATGGAGAGCGCCGTATTTTGCACACCGGTCAGTCCGTCTTTTACTGTCAGCATCTCAGAGGCAGCATTGAGCTTTTTCGAAAAATCCACATAAGCTGCCGGATCGATGCTTGAATAGTAATTTTCCTTGTCTTTCAGCTTTGTTTTCAATTCATAAATGCTTATTTCAACCGGCGAAGTACTTACTCCGAAATAGGAATTAAAACTCAGCGTAACTACAGCCGAATCGGGAATAGTTGTAGCTACCGATTCATCCAGATAGGTAAAGTTTACGGTAGGAAGTGCAAGTTGTGTAAGAATATCAGCTCTTGTAGTACCCAGCACATCATCAATGAAGGTTCCGAGAAGCAGCGAGTCGGGTTGCGAGACAATCCTATCTACCGGAAAAGTTTCGGATGACAAATGAAAAGTATCTGCTTTGAGAGTAATTTTATCGGCTGTAGGTTGAATTTCGACACCTATATTATCTTCACTGTTGTAACATGAGACAAAAAAAACAGTCAATAAAGCAAAGAGAGGAAATATGAATTTAATCTTCATTCATCAATTAATTAGAAGTAAAAAAAATTTCAGTTTCTGAGAAAAAAGTTACAGACTATCGTAAAATTTAATGTATTCATCCACATAATCTTCGGTATCAACGAAAGGGAGAAATTTGATACCTTTGGATTTTGTATATTCCACCAGTTCGGGTTTTACCGTTTTGTGCGACTGGATCACTCCGTCGGAGAAATCGATTGCCAGGCGTGAAACCGCTTCATAATCAATTATCTCGCCGCTAACACTTTCAATATCCCGGGGCTCTATGCCTTCCAGCATCAGTTTTTTTCCGAAATCAGCATTGAAAGGCGACTTGAATTCATCGTCGAAAAGTGAATAAACCACCTTTGACCTCTTGAAAAACGGATCATCGTTATACGCTTTTTTAATATAAAGGGGCGCTACAGCTGTCATCCAGCCCTGACAATGAATGACATCAGGCGTCCAGCGCAGTTTTTTCACCGTTTCCATCACTCCGCGCACAAAGAATATGGATCTCTCGTCGTTGTCCTTGTATTCCTTGTCGTTATCATCCGTAACGGTATTTTTTCTCAGAAAATAATCATCGTTATCAATGAAGTAAATCTGCAGACGTGCCGACTGGATTGAAGCTACTTTAATGATGAGCGGATGATCCGTATCGTCAATAATCAGATTCATACCCGAAAGGCGTATTACTTCATGCAACTGGTTTCTTCGCTCGTTTACGAGCCCGAATTTCGGCATGAAAGTACGCGTTTCTCTACCTCTCTCCTGCACTGCCTGTGGCAAATATCTACTCTGATTTGCAATATCCGACTCAGGTAAATATGGAAAAATTTCCTGCGAAATAAATAAAATTTTGGTATTCTTTTTCTCCTTCATAATTTTGTCTATTTACCCAAAGAAGGTAATAATATGCAAAGATATAAAAAAAAAATCTGATATACGCAAGAAAAAACCGATAACTAACAATGTTTAACGAAGCCGCACAGTCGTAATTTAAAGTATTTAACCTCATCAATTTACTTTTCTGACTTCTGAAAAATCCTTTTAAAAAAAGAGAACGGCTTCCTCGGATTTCAGGGAAGCCGCACTCTTTTGCTTCGCATTTTTCAATGCACAAAAGTATAATTACTGCTGTTAATACGAAACTATTTTATACTTTTTTAATTCGGCTATGTGTTTATTCAAACAATTTTTCAATTTGTTTTTCATAGAAATTCTGAATCACTTTTCGCTTTATTTTCAGCGTCGGCGATAGAAATCCGTTGTCCATAGTCCACGCATCGGCTACCAGTTGGTACTTTTTCACCTGTTCGTAGTCGCCGAACAAAGCATTGTATTTTTTTATTTCGGACATGATTCTTTTGGTCACTTCCGGATGTTTTAACATCTCTTCGTTGGTGGTGTAGTCTATTTTGTGAATGCCACACCAACTTTTGAGGTACACAAAATCCGGAACAATGAGTGCTGCGGCAAATTTTTTGTTTTCACCCACCACAATCATGTTTTCAATAAAGGGCGACTCTGTAAACTTCGATTCGATGGCCTGCGGATTTACGTATTTTCCAAAAGAGGTTTTGAATATACTTTTCAGTCTGCCGGTAATGATAAGCTGCCCTTCGGGAGTAAATTTACCCGTATCACCCGTGTGGAACCAACCTTCGGAATCTATAACTTCAGCGGTAAGCACCGGATCCTTGTAGTAGCCCATCATTACATTGTGACCGCGGCAAATAATTTCATTGCGTTCGCCGAGCTTCACTTCCACGCCGGGCAGCGGAGGCCCTACGGTACCGAATTTCCGGCCGTGTTTGCCACGCTGACTTACTGCTATCACAGGTGAAGTTTCGCTCATTCCGTAACCTTCAAACACCGGCAGCCCGATGGCCGAAAAGAACGATGCCATGTGTGGCTGAATGGCCGATCCCCCGGAAACAACAATGTCGAAATTTCCACCTATCGCAGCACGCCATTTTGAATAAATCAGCTTGTCGGCCAGTTTCAGCTGCGTTTTCATCCAGCCGCTCATTCCTTCGAGCTGATATTTGGTAGCCAGATTGAAAGCCCAGTAATACAGGGTGCGCTTTACAAAAGGCTGCTTTTTGCCCGCATGGTAGAGTTTATCGTAAATTTTTTCGAGCACACGCGGCACGCAGCTCATCATCGTAGGATTGATTTCCTTGATGTTTTCGCCGATTGTAGCCAGACTTTCGGCGTAGTAAACGGACATGCCAAGGTATTGATACAGATACACGAGCATACGTTCATAGGCATGACACAGAGGCAGAAAACTCAGGGATGTTTTGCTCCATTCAGCAGGAGTCATTTTCAGGTTGTGCACCTGATTCACAATGTTTGAGTGCGAGAGCATTACCCCTTTTTGTGCGCCTGTTGTTCCGGAAGTGTAAATGATGGAGGCAAGTTCATCGGGGCTGATGGCTGCTTTTATGGCCTCCAGATTTTCGGGCTGAGGATTGGCTTTACCCAGTTCTATCAGGTCATTCAGAATTTTGTATTTAGCACCTTCTTCGTTGAATGTATAGATAGACTTCAGACTGGTTACCTCGGGCATGATGGGTTCTAGTTTTCCACGCAGATCTTTACCATCGATGAAAATCACTTTCATTTCGGCGTGATTGAGTATGTGCCGGTAGTCTTCCTGACTTATGTTTGGATAAATAGGCACAGAAACGGCACCTATCTGCATAATGGCAAAGTCAATCATGTTCCACTCAGGTCGGTTGCCGCTTACCAGCCCTACCTTGTCGCCCTTTCCAACTCCGATCGCCAGCAAGCCGTAGCTGATAAGATTTGTCTTACTTACATACTCCTGAATGCTAATCTTCTGCCAAACTCCCCCTTTTTTCGAAACAAGAGCTGCATCCTGGTTGGGATATTTCTCCAAATAATGACCCAGGATGTCATATATGCGTGTAACTTCCATTGTTTTAAATAGTTTTATAAATGAGTATTTAAATTACAAATGTGTAAAATTATAGTAAAAACAGGATAAATTCAAAATTGTATCGGTTTTTTTTAGGGTAAAGCGATAAATAATCTTTTTTTGAAATAATTTTATCAAAACTTCTTGCAGATTCAAATTTTTGATGTATCTTTGCATCCGCAATTGAGAACAACGGTTCAAAATTAAACACAATGGTGTGGTAGTTCAGTTGGTTAGAATACCTGCCTGTCACGCAGGGGGTCGCGGGTTCGAGTCCCGTCCATACCGCTAAAAATGTTTTATAGTACTCTGAAAAGAGTGTAAAAAAAACAAATCAAAATTGATAAGTGTCGTAATTCCAATGAGTTACGACACTTTTTCTTTTTAAGACTCTTATTGTTTAGAGTAGCAATAGAGCATTGAGAAAATCTCAAAATACTCACAATTGGCTACAATATGGCTACAATAAAAAATGCAAAAAAATAATTGTAGCCAGGAGCACTTTCAGAGCTCGTATAGATTACTATCAAATTACTGTTTTTCAATTAATTATGTCGAACTTTGCATTGGTAAATTTTGAGAAAAAAGAGTAAATATAATGACATTTTTAAATGCCTTTCGGCTACAAAAAAAAATCATTGCAACTCTATTTTACTTGAAGTTTCCGAAGCAATAAAAAAACAGTAAAATGAAAACAATTTTTAGAACAGTATTCTATTTAAGAAGCAACTACACAAACAAAGAAGGGCTATCGCCCGTAATGCTCCGCATTTACCTAAACAACGAACGACTGCCTATTGGTTCTGCCGGGGTTGCCGTAAATCCGAAACAATGGGATAACGACAAGAACCGCCTGAAAGGACGAACGACGGAAGTTCTTCAAATCAATCAACAATTGGATAATATACAGGCGGGATTACAAACCATTTTTCGCCGATTGGAATTATCTGAAAACCTTTGTCTCGAATTGATAAAATCAGAGTATTTGGGCAAAAAAGAGCAAACAGAAACTATCATAACGCTATTTGAAAAGCATAACAGCGATATGAAAAGCCAAGTTGGTGTCGGGATTTCCCCTGCAACATTACAAAAGTACGAAAACTGCAAACGACATTTAACGAACTTCCTCAAATCAAAATACGGTCGCACTGATTTGAAACTTTCAGAAATAACTCCTATTGTCGTTCACGACTTTCAGGTTTATCTATTATCTGTTGCAAAGTGTATGCAAAGCACGACAACAAAAAACTTGAAATTACTAAAAACCATTGTTTTATTCGGTCGTAAATTGGGTTTAATTACTCACGACCCTTTTCGTGAACTTCGTATTCACTCAACACCTGTTAATCGTGGATTTTTGACCGACAATGAAATAACTTCAATCATACAAAAAGAATTAACTATTCCCAGATTGGATTTGGTGCGTGATATTTTCATTTTCTCCTGCTTCACGGGGCTTGCATATATTGATGTATTAAACCTCAAAGAAGAAAATATCGTTGAGATAGAAGGACAGAAATGGATTATGACTAAACGGCAGAAGACCGGAATTTCCACCAATATTATTCTTTTGGATATTCCTCAAAAAATAATTGAAAAATACGCCGAAACAAGAAAAGACGAAAAACTTCTTCCCGTTTTGTCAAATCAGAAAATGAATGCTTACCTCAAAGAAATCGGTGATCTGTGCGGAATAAAAAGACTGCTTACCACGCACCTCGCACGTCATACATTCGCAACAATGAGTTTAAGCAAGGGTGTTCCGATTGAAACCGTCTCAAAAATGCTCGGACATAATAAAATTCAAACTACGCAAATCTATGCGAAAATTACCAATAAAAAGTTAGAGGCAGACATGTTGGCATTGTCTGCAAAATTGGGAAGCTTTTCTAATTCAATGAATATTAACCCCTAAAACACTCACATTATGAAAACAGAAAAAAAAGAATTATCGTATTACCGATTGAGGTTGGAAACTTACTTGAAAGACTATCATCCGCACCGGTTGGGCGACGAGCGGTTTATCGCCGAGCGTTCCGATGCCTCGGCAAAAGTTTATGAGGAAAGTTTTCTGGCGGGTGCAACGCCTGCCGAAGCCGACGAAACCGCGTTGCAGGTATTGTTTGAAGGACTGCATTTTTCGGAATTCTTTTTTATCGAGCAAATTCTCGATAACGAATTTTCAGCCGAAGTGCCTGCCGAACTTACCTCGAAATTGAGTTTGCTACTACTGAAAAATGATGCCGTGAAAGCAACCATTGACAAATACAATCCCGATGATACGTTTGACGAAAAGCCGGAATACGACCTGCTTTACACCGAACTCACGGGTACAATTCAACTCGTAATCGAAAATAACAGCCTTCTGGAAAGTCTGAAAGCATAGCTTGATTTCCATTTCTCTACTTCTGTGAAAAGGATAGTTTCTGTAAAGAGATTATCCTTTCTTCGTTTTCGTACTATTAAGTTTTTGTTCTGACTTCATTATTGTTCTTCCCCGCTTTTTTCCAAAAGGCAGCGTATTGTTTCGTTCTTCGGGCAAAGGTAAAACGTGTTTCGACAGATTGCAAGGTCGAGCCGGTGGTTTGGCGAAAAAATCTTCCTCTTTCCCTTCGGGCGAGCGTATTTTTTGCCAAAACCTTGCATCCGCCGATAACACTACCTTTTGAAAGCCCGCGAAACGAAACAGGCATACTCCGACCTTTGGACGCAAAAAAAAATGTCAGAAGTTATGAAACAGTCAGAAAAATATTCAGAAAAAGACTTCGGGAAACGAAGCGACACCTCCTCACATTACCGCATAAACTGTGGTAAAGAGCCTGTAGCTGTGGGTGAAATAGTAAAACAATGTGTGGAACTTCTAAAACAAAAACGCTATGAGTACCAATAATTTTGCCTTTGAAAACCGCTGTATCGTGGTGCAAGACGATGATTTTACGTTCGAGAATGTTCCCAAACATCTTGAATACGTGCAAGGCTGTAACCGCAATTATCCGAGTTATTATTTGGATGAATATCGCAACCGTTTTTACATGCTTGATATTGTGATTACGGCAGCTTACTATTCGAGTGCTTGCATTGATTATACGCCCGATGAACGGTATTTGGACAATTTCTTCACGTACGACAATGACGTGGAATACATTGTCAATGAGATTATTAATGATTTTAAAGCCTACAAATTTAATAAGCGAGAGCTACGAAAACTTGTAAGGCAAGTCCATACCGCACCACTAAATGATTACAAGCCTTTTGATGCACTTTTCGAGTTTCTGTTTGCATTGGAAAAGACGGAAGCGGATAAAATCCTTGATAAAATCAAAGCCGATTACGGTTACACGGAAGTACGAAAAATCGCTAATTTCTGCAACGGAGAAGCCTTGTATGAGGAACTTAAACCGCAAGCCGTATGAAAATTATCACACTATCACACCGAACCATCATCACGCAAGCACGCAATTTCCGTGAGTATCGAATATTGCAAAGCAAGAATTACAACGGCAATTCATTCTCGAAATTCGTGCAAATGTGGGTAGATTGGCAGGAAATAAAAGACGTATTAACACAGTAAATTCTATTCAAAATGAAAACGACAATAAGAAACACCGTGAAAGTAAAAGTACAGTTAATGGCAGTTGTGGACGGCAACAAACCGTGCGAGCAGACCGAACATTTGATGTGCCAAGTGGGACACCGACATGCTTTCGTAACCGCTTATTTGAAAGGAAACGGCTTTGTGAAACTCTTTTCGTTGCGAAACTACATCGAATGGGAACACAATAAAAGACCAATGAGAAGTGTCGACATCACGCAAGACGAGTACAACGACGACACTACTTTTGAGCGAATTATCGAGCGTAATTTCTTATCACTTTCAAACCGATAACGCTATGAAATCAATCCCCTTACGGCTGATAATTGCCACAGTACTGATAATCGGAACGGTGTATGCCGTTTCGGTTATCGCTACCGAAGAAACAATAACGCTTGCATTGATTTTCACAACGTTTGCCGTGCTGAAATTCATTGTTCGAGCAACGCTTTTCCTTTTCTTCAAATTGCTGAAATGGGCGTTTATTATTGCCGTAATCGGGTTGATTTTGGCAACATTATTTTAATCATCAAAAACATTCAGAAAAATGAAAACATCATCCAACATCACAGATTATATTTTGGTAAAAGCCGATACCAACAGCGATTGGGACAACTGCTGCTTCGCACTTATCCATTGCACCGCACAATGGCGGGAACTGGCGACACAATGGCTGAACACCACGCAATCCATCGAGAATGAAATGTGTTTTGCATCGCTCAAATTTTATGATACTTCGGTTGATTTTTACCACACGGACGAAATAGGACAAACTGAAATCGACCGTATTTTGGGCGAAAGAAATTGGACATTCGTGGAAATGGAAGAGAATGAGCCGGAAACGTTTTCCGCACCGGAAAACCGTTTGGACAGCTATCGCTTAACGTTCTACCGATGCGGAACGGCAATGTACACCGCTCACGGAAAACATTCCGGTGATGAGTTTTTTACTTCGGAATTTTCCATTTCGGATATTCTGAACTATCATCAAGAAAGCATTAAAATCATTCAACTTTATTAATTAATACCCTCATAAAGCCCCCTTTGGGGGTTTGGGGCTAAACATTCAGAAAAATGAAAACAACAGAACATTTCCAAAACACGATAGAAAGCTTTTTGCGGGACAGAGCCGAAACGGATAAACATTTTGCCGTTTCATTCAGCAATCCCGATAAAAGCATTGAGCAGTGCATTACCTACATACTTAATTGCGTGAAACAGAGCGGTTGCAATGGTTTTTGCGATGAAGAAATCTACTCGATGGCAGTGCATTATTACGATGAGCAGAATATCGAAGTGGGCAACCCTATCGACTGCCGAGTAATCGTTAATCACACCGTTGAATTAACTGCCGAGGAAAAGGAACAAGCACGGCAGAATGCACTGAAACGTGCCGAAAACGATGCTTACGAGCGTATGACGAAAGCGAGAAAACGCCCGATTGTACAAACGGAACCAAGTGTTCAGAAAAGCCTTTTTGACCTATGAAACCGAAAACGAAATTTCAAAAGCAAGTCGCCGAACAAAGTAAGCGACTTGCACCGATTACCCGAAAACAACGGGATTGGGCATTTCAAAACTGTTTGGAACATCAAGCCCGACGGCTGAAAAACGGCAAGCTCACGTGTTTGGAATGCGGGCATTCGTGGGCGGGCGGACACACGTTAGCAGAGAGCATTTGCAGCTGCACGTGTCCCCATTGCCAAGCTGAATTGAAAGTGATTGACACACGCAAACAGTCGTTCAAACAAGCCGAATATTACGGAATTTATACCGTTTGCGGCAGCTTTCAAGTTTTGAGGTATTTCTTTTTAGAAAAACATTGCCGAGTGGGCAGTCCGGCACGTTTGCATTGTCGGGAAGTGGTGCAGCATTGGATAGCACCCAACGGGAAGTGTGCGATAATGGCACGTTCGCGAAGTATGAACGTGTTGTATTACGATGTTTGGAATTGGTCGTCTGCCCTTGAAATCCGCCAAGAACGGCAGGCGCATCTGGTTTCGCCCGTTGCCGTATATCCGCATAAACGTTTTATTCCCGAAGTGAAACGCAACGGTTTTCGTGGCAATTTTTACGGACTTTTGCCACGTAATTTTTTCAGAAATATCCTCACGGACAGCCGGATGGAAACTTTGCTGAAATCGGGACAGATTGGTTTGTTTCGCTATTTTTCCGTCGAACGGTCGAAAGATATTGCCGATTTTTGGGCAAGTATCCGTATCTGTATTCGCAATAAATACGCCGTTTCGGATGCGTCGTTGTGGTGCGATTATGTGAATTTACTGCGGTTTTTCGGGAAAGATTTGTCGAACGCAAAATTTGTTTGTCCTACTGATTTAAAAGCGGAACACGACCGGTGGATGCTTAAAAAACAGACGTGGAACAAACACCAAAAACGAGAAGAACGGCGGAAACAGTTACTGCAAAACGAACAGGCTTACAGCGATTTGAAAGCGAATTTTATCGGATTGGAATTTTCGGAAGGGAAGTTGCACATTCGGGTTTTGAAGGATGTGAACGAATTTTACGAAGAAGGAAACACGTTGAAACATTGCGTGTTCACGAACGAGTATTTTTTGAAACCCGATACGCTTGTGTTTTCGGCACAGATTGATGGACAACGGATTGAAACGGTAGAAGTTTCATTGGAAAGCTTTCAAGTTATTCAATCTCGCGGACTTTTCAACCAGAACACGGAATTTCACGACCAAATCGTTTCAATCGTGAACCGGAATGTGCATCTTATCCGAGAACGAATGACGGCATAAAACCCCTATCCCCCCTTCGGGGACTTTCCCTGCAAGGAGAAAGGAAACGGAATGTTTTTATTTTTTTCTGACTGTTTGTTGATTGTCCCCCCAAGGCTGAAAATGCCTTCGGGGGACTTCTTTTTGAATACAAGCGGGCAAAAAGAAGCAAAAACCCGCGATAGGGCGTGCCCTTATGGTCTTAAAATATGATTTTTTTGTTTGTTTCGGGGTGGTTAAGTAGCCGAATGCGGTGTATTGAAGGGCTGGTTCGTATAATTAATATTGGTGCTTTTGGTGGGAAACAGATATTGATAGTAATCCATTTATTCATATCCAATTCGGAGAAGCATTTGTATTTCTTCATTAAACATTAAACTCTTTTTGAAATTAGTAAAAAGGTTGTAAAATAAATTTGGTTAGACGAATTGAAGTGTCAGAATAAAGAAGTATCTTTGAAAATGATACTTCTTTATTTATTCTAATTTTTATTACCAATGAATATATTTTTTTACAAGGGCAAGGATAATATTCTTGAGTACAACTATGAAGAACAAGCTGATAATTCGAAAGAACTAAAAAAAATTCAAGGTGCATTTCTAAAAGTACTTGATAATAAAAATCTTTCATTTCTATTGGGAAGTGGATGTTCATCTTATGAAATTTTAATTGAGCCAGAAATTCAAGAGAATGATAATTCTCAGGAAAACAGCACTTATGAGGATATGACACAAGAGGAAGTTGCTGATTCGACTTCTATTGAAGTGCCAGAACAACAACTTCAAAAAAAGAAAGTTCAAATTGGGATACCCGTTATGACACCGATGGCAACTGAATTTTATCAATCTGAAAAGTTTAAAGAGAAAAAAAAGTGGCTGAAAAATAAACTGAACATTGACGTAGATAAAGAAATATTCGAAAAAAATCTTGAGGCTTTTCTATCAACATTACATAGTCTTTCTTTTTATTTTTCCAATACTCTTGACAAAGAAGAAAAATCCAACTCAATAGAAATCAAATATAAATCAAAACCATTTGCTGAATTAATGGATTTTGAAAAAATTGAAGACATTGTGCTTGATGCTAGAAATTTCATTTTACAGAAATGTTTAAATGATAAAAACTCAAAACCTGATGAAAACAAAGTTACCAAAGACTTACCATTAATTGAACTATATAAACAATTCTACAGAAAGCTACTTGCTCGCAATTCCACTTTGCCACGCTTAAATATATTCACAACAAATTATGACTTATATTCGGAACGAGCAATGGATTTGTTGGGAATTCATTACGTAAATGGTTTTACAGGCGGGATTAGTAAATTTTTTAATCCTGCAATATTTAATTACGCGTTAGCCGAAAAAATGGATTTATCTCAATCAAAATGGAGCGTTATAGACAACTTCTTCTACTTATACAAATTACACGGTTCAGTCAACTGGGTTCAATCAAGTGGAGAGAACAGACTATTTAAAGTTAGCGAAATACAAGAACCCACTTTTGAAGTATTAGAAAAAGAAGACACCATAATGATTCATCCAACACCTTTAAAGTATAACGCCAGTCTTGGCAGTCCATATTCAGATTTATTTCGTGAATTTCAGAAAAAACTAATGCAGAACAATAATATCCTTGTTACTATTGGTTATAGCTTTAGTGATGAACATATAAATAATTTGATTTTTCAAGCATTTACCATACCTTCATTTAGACTAATTAGTCGAGCCTTAAAAAGCTCATTTTGATTCGTATTTAATATTATATTTGCCGTCGATCAAGTTTGTCGTCATTATTATTGTCAGAAACAGTTGCTCCAAAAAGAGAAAAAAAGATGTTTTCCATTTGTTCATCATCCTTTTGAAGTTGAAACCGGCTGCTGCAAGAATTATATTGATGTTGTCGCCGAATATTCCTTTGTAAAAGTTACGGGAAAGACGATGATCTGCTTTTAAGTGGCTAATCACAGGCTCTATTCCGGCTCGCTTGCAGAAATACTTTTTCTCTTTTCGCTGCATGTGAAGACTCAGCTTCTTTGAGAATGCTTTGGGAATGTGAATCACTGTTTCCCTGACTTTACTTTTACCTCGATATCCTCGGTCGGCAATTCCATTTTTCGGTGGGCTTTTTCTCATTCTCTCTACTTGCTCAATAGACCTGTCTAATGTATGTCCGTCGTATTCATTTCGAAAACCCAATGCTCCAACAATTACTCCGCTTGCAGTCCAGCCAACGGAAACTTTGTTGCCAAACTCATAAGGCTTATGTTCCTTGCCTTTGCTGATACAACAGACTTCGGGTTCATGAAGCGAGTAAATCTTATCTTTGTCATTTCGTTTTTGTGCCAATACACGTTTGAACAGTTCCAATGCAGCTTGGTAATCCAATGCCATTTTTCCTAATTTGCGCTCAACATCACGTACAAGTCTGCCCGCTATGGTTTTTACTTTTCTGTCGGCTTTTTTTGCCTTTCCCTTATTCTTGGGATGATTGCGAAACCGCTGATCGTAAGAAAGTTTTTTCAATGTCCGCCTGTAAGTTTGACGAAGCTGCAGATTATTTTCTTCTGCTATTTTCAAGCATTTCTTGATTATTTTCTTTGTCAGCTTATCATCGGTCGGAAAAGTGATATTTTTCTCCTGTACCGTCGTATCAAAGTAAACATCTTGGTCATCTCCATCTTTACCGTTGATGCGGATGCTTTCTTTCAATATCAACTCAATTCCTTCTTCGCCGATGCGATGCCGGAAATGAACCAGTTCGGACGATGCACAGGGTTCCACAGGCAAAAACTCCTGCTGACCGCAAAAATACTGGTAGTAGATATTTTCACTCCACTGCTCCACAACGCTTTCGTCCGAGAGATTGCGCACATGTTTCAATATCAACAGACCAACCATCAGCCGCACCGGTTTGGCAGGACGACCGTTGTCGCAGCAATAGAGCGGTGAGAACGCTTTCTCGAACATATCCCAATCTACTTTGTGGGATAAAATGAACAAAGGGTGTCTGTGATTCAACGTACTTTCCAACGAGAAAAATAACGAACCTTGTGTCTGATCTTTTGGCTTTTCCAACATAATAATCTGCAAGTTTTACTTCACAAATATACAAAATCTTGCAGATATATACAACTAAAATTTAATCTAATTTATTGAATAATAGATTATTATATGCTTTTTAATGGACGACTAATTATTATTGGTGAGCCAACGGAATGGAACAACATCGGTCAACTACAAAAGCTAAATGACTCAAGAATATGGATTATTGGTGGAAGTGACGATTCTGAAATTCCTTTACATTATTTCCAAAGATTTGTTGAGGACATTATGCCAGACTTAACGGCAGAAGATTTAGATAAGAAAATGGAAACAACTATAAACAACTTAAAAGACCTCCTAAAATGACAAAAGAAGATAAACAAAGAGCTATTGGAAAGGTGGTTGCGATAAATTCAGATCGGTTTACTGTAGAACTATTAAGTGGACTTGACAATTTTAACGTTAGTGGGTTTGATGACATTCATTATTTTGCTCAACTAAATAGCTATGTCATTGTACCATATCAAAATTATTATATTGTAGCAGAAGTAGCAGGCGTGAGAGAAAAAGATTTGAATGTGCCTTATTCAAACCCGACGGAGCAGATATTAAGTAAAATTCAGGCAGGAAAATTTTTAGAAGTATTACCCATCGGTACAATAAAAACAAATAAAAACGAAGATGCGATTTTTGAATTTGGAGTAAGCGTGTATCCAACATTATATTCAGACGTTCTTTATATCAAGGAACAAGAATTAGATACAATTTTCAAAACAAATAATACAATAGAAATCAGTTGTCAAAACAATGAAGAATGTATAGCAGGAAACTGTCAATGCAAAGAGAGGTATACATCTCTACCCATAGGGAAATCAACTATTTTTCCCGACTATGATATCAAAATTGATATTGACAAATTTTTTGGCAGTCATTCAGCAATTCTCGGAAACACTGGAAGTGGGAAATCTTGTACCATAGCATCTATGCTTCAGACTTTATATAAATATCAAGAATACAGCGCAACTGGAAGTACTTTTATATTTTTTGATGTAAATGGAGAATATCGTCAAGCTTTTGAAAAAATAGATGAGAACAACGATATTGAGGTTGTCAATTTCTCTATTGACAAAACTGACAGTGAGGAAAACTCAGTCAAAGAATTTTATTTGCCCCATTGGTTTTTAAACATTGACGAGTGGGCATTACTATTGAAAGCAAGTGAAAGATCACAATTACCTATCTTGAGAAACGCATTAGGCTTCACGCAAAATATAACAGAAGAAGTATTACATCACATTTTTGCTTGTAGCATAATGTATGTGTATGAAAATTGGGAAAGCCCGGTAGCAAAAAGACAAAGAGTGGTGTCTCTCATAGAAAATGCCAATTTTCATCCAACTGTTGATTTTTCCAAATTCGATGCAAAATATGGAAATTTTCCAAGTATTAAAGATGAAAATAATTTTAAAGCATCAATTCGTTCTTTTATAATAGAAGGTATTGAAATTAACCCAAAATACAATTCTGATAAATTTGATTTTAATGAATTAGGTCAAGCAATTGAAACAGCTATATTATACGAAGAGTATCATGGCAATAAACAAATTCGAGATTATTGTTCTACATTGCTCACTAGATTTAAAAGCGTTAAGGAGCGAGATGATTTTAGTTTTTTGACAAATAATAAAAATGATGACAATACAACCGATTTTTTAAATCAATTTCTTGGCATAAAAGACAATACTAAAAAATCACAAATTGTAATAATTGATTTAAACTCTGCCAACGATGAAACAGTTGAAGTCATTTCATGTGTTTTATCAAGGATGATTTTTGAAAAGCTGAAGACTGCAAAACAACGCAACATCTATCCTGTTAATCTTGTGTTAGAGGAAGCACATAGGTATATTTCGACTGATTACGGAAAAGTTTTTGGCGATGCGAATAGGATATTTGAGCGAATTGCTAAAGAGGGTCGAAAATATGGAATGTTTTTACTCGTCTCTTCTCAACGTCCAAGCGAGCTTTCGAGAACTGTTTTATCTCAATGCAGTAACTTTATCGTTCATAGAATTCAAAACCCAGAAGACTTATCACACATAAGACAAATAACGCCTCATATTTCAGAAACAATATTAAAAAGATTACCTTCGATACCCACTCAACACGCATTAATCTTCGGACACGCTGTTAATTTACCTGCAATGTTTAAAGTTAATGATGTAAACCCCAAACCAAAAAGCGATAATAATGAAGTAAGTAAAAATTGGTTCAAGGAAAAAGGCTTTAAAATTTCTTTATTCTAAATACCGTTGGAGAATTTTATTAAGATTCTTTCTATATGAATTAGACAACAATTTACAGTAAATCATACTTGGAAATTTTGATTCATTGAGCAACTTTAAAAACATACGAACAGTTGAAGATATTCTTAATTTAGAAACGGGTGAGAATATTACCGCTTCCGCATTGCTTGACAATATGGATAACGATGATATTGTACTGCTAAGACGAAAATTGCGTACTTCCAATAGAGTGGGCAAACCTGTATTAGTTTGCGCCGAGTGCTCGACCAAGTTGGAGTTGCGATGCAATAAATTGAGCCGAGAAAGCAGAGGTAAAGATTACTACTTTTTCAAGCACTATAAAGATAGTAAAGAATGTTCTATTAAGACCAACTCTCATTTACCTGTTGGGGTTCTATTGGCACGAAAATACGAAAACGTCAAAGAGAGTATGCCTCACATAGATTTGAAAAATCGTTTAGGGTATATTATTGAACGCTTCCATTCGCCTGAAAAAATTAGTGTTGATTGTGAGTTTTATCGGGACAAGTCCGGTAATGGCGAAAGACGAAAACCTGACGTTTATGCTGTTATTAATGGTAAAGAATATGCGTTTGAAATTCAGTTGAACACTACCTTTCTTAGCGTAATTGAGGAGCGAGAATATTTTTATGAAAGAAATAACGTTTCCATTTTATGGATTTTTAAGCATTTCCCACTGGAAGACGAACTTCAAAGATTAACCCAAAAGGATATATTTGTTCCCAATAGATTGAATGCATTTGTTTTGGATGATGAAATGCTTGATTTATCGATTAAAAATAAAGAATTGCATTTAAGGGTTTACTACAAAACGTTCCATATCATTGATTGGGAGATCTGTAGTCAATGGAATACAAAAGTGATTACACTTAAAGATCTAGATTATGCTGAAGATTACAAACCCTTTTTCTATGACTCTTTTGAAGATAAAGAAATCGCAAAACAAGAATTAGAGCAAATAAGGGAGGAACACAGATTAGAGCAGCAGAGAATTAGGTTGATTCAGCATCAGGTTGAAGAACGTATAGCTGAACAAAATCGAATAAAACAACAAAGAGTTTCTAGATGCCGAGCACTTGCAAAGGTCATACAGTCAGATATTGAATATTTAGAAGAAAGACTATCCCTTTTATTGTCAAGTAAAAGTGACTTAGAAAATAAAATTAAAAGAATTCAAAATGAAAATATAGACGTTTCTAAACAACTAATTAATATTGATAATATTACCGGACAAGTTTTTAATTACTTGAAGAGGTTGGTTAATCAACCAGGGCAATATGTTTCCAATCCTTTGATTCAATATTCTGATATATCTTCAATTAAAAGTAAATACTATGAGCGGATTCTAACGTTTGAAAAAACTAAAAACGAAATTCAAAACAAACTGAAATCAGAAATCATTCCTCAAAAGAAATTTATAGAGAAATTTTCCACACGCGATATTGGAGGAATAACATATTCAATAATTCCACCCGATAAAGCATATGAATGGTTTGTCAAAAAATTTATAGAAGAAATTAAAACCATAAGGACAAAAGATTTAGGTACAATATTCGAATCTAGTTGTGTTTATAACATTCCAGATTTTTCATTTTATCGATGGCATCTGCATAGCAGAACTGGTACTACTACATTTTTAATAGATATGTCGTCTAGAATATCTAAAACAGATCTTAAAGAAAAAGAACTAAACGAACAAGCGCACAAAATGTTTCTTCAAGAAAATGCTTGTGTTTTGAAATTAAAAAACGATATATTTCATCTGCTAAGTGAGAAGGTAAATAAAAATATTAGTTTAATCAACGAATACCAAAACAAAATAGATGAAACTCTGAAAAATCACAAAGATTATTCTATAAGAATTGATATTCTAAATAAAAGAATAAGTTATGTTGAAAATATTTTTATTTTTGCAAACAGATGAGGTGTATATTGAAATTGAAACAAATAGCTTTCAATACAACTTTATAGGCACAATAGAATAGTAAACGAAAAAAGCCCTTGCACCAATCACGTGCAAGGGCTTTCTCTATTGAATTGAAAGCTGTATTTAGATTTTTACTCTAAATTCTTTTATCTGAATTAGTTTCGATTTAATCTGACAGTTAAGGGCAAAATACTTAAATTTGTAATATCACAAACAAAATAAGTTTCACCCTTAAAAACTGTCAGAAAT
>SAAL01000019.1 GCA_009929445.1 Bacteroidia bacterium | reverse complement strand
AAATCAGGCTTTGAAATACGGATTAAATATAACCTCTGCTTAATTTGTTTCTTAAGAGACAAAAAGTAAGTCAGGGTCTAAGGGGCGGAAGCCCCTGTTCCTGAAAAAATGTATATCTATCTGACTATCAGATATTATTCATTCTTAATCTTATGATTTATAAACTAATATGAACATGCGAAAGTTCAATTAATCAGTATTTCAAGCATTTATGATACTTGCGAAAGTTCAATATTTAATAAAATACGTCGGGTGAAAATTTCGTCAGAAACGGAAGCTTCAGTAAGCTTTATCCTGTGTGTTTTATACTCCGGTTGTTGAAAGTGATTTGATTTTGAGTAACATACAGTGATCTCGCAAAAGTAATTACGATTTCTTACACAGAATCCTGCTGCAATTTGTGGCGGGATTTTTGATTTATAAAAAACAAAAAACTACTTTTGTACGACGAATTAAAATAATTAATGTAAATGAAATTTAGAAATCTGTTTTTCCTGCTCGTAGTGAGTTCAGCAGTTGTATTCAGTACCTGTGGTCTGCTTTCGGGTACATCGGATGCGAAGTCGGAGAATAAAAAGAACGGCTCGGGCAATGTGCTCGAAGATATATTCAATACTGTTATGGGAAAACTCCCGATTACGCAGCAAAGCATGGTCGGGACCTGGAACTTTCAGGGAACTTCGTGCGCTTTCGAAACCGAAAATCTGCTTAAAAAAGCCGGTGGGGCAGTGGTAGCCACCCAGGTGGAGGATAAATTTGACGAAACGTGCACCAAACTTGGCATCAGCGAAAAGAATACAGGTTTTGTCTTCCATGCCGACAGTACCTATACCGGACGCATCGGCGGCATGAAGATTTCAGGTAAATACATGCTTAATCCCGAAACAAAACAGGTACAAATGACTTATCTGCTCGGTGTGGGCAAGCTGAAAGCTACTGTAGCCGTATCCTCGCACGAAATGAAGCTACTCTTTGATGCCGATTCATTCCTGAAACTCATGAAAATTATCAGTCAGTTTACCAATGATGCTTCTATCGAGGTGCTGGGCAAAATGGCCGATATGTATGACGGTATGCTGCTCGGATTTGATATGCGAAAGCAGTGATAGACCATCATAACGATAAAGCCGAAGAGAACTTCACCCGCGGGTAAAACTCTCTTCGGCTTTTTTTTTTGTCACTGCAATCTGGATTTCATCCGAATGTCTGACCTGTAGCAGGGCAAACCAAATCCGGTTTTGAAATTATTCCTCTTTCTTTTTTCTTGCCCGTGCTTTTTTCAGTTCTTCTTCAAGTGTTGCTATCTCGTTCTCCTGACTGATAATGGTTTTTAACAGTTCGTTAAGTTCCTCGTTCTCAATGGTTGTAGGGTATTGGGCATCCACCCTGTCGAGAAAATCGGCCAGCACGTTCATGTAATTGGTAAAAGCTTCGTAAGGCGAAGTGTAATGCGTACCAAAGGCATCGAAGTGCGACATGTAGCGGAAGTTATCCGTAGTTTGCAGTTTAAGCCAGTCGTTTTTCAGCGGAGCATCCTTACAGAGATGTACCCGTTCACTTACAGCATAGAGTTTGTTGAGAGCCTCTTGCTGAAGGTCGTTTCCGTTCCATACACTCAGGTCTTTTTCGCCCGACCAGCTGTTGGGATAAGGAGATGTCAGGCTGTCGACCGAATCAAATTTTTTGGTTATTTCAGATGGTAATGCAAAACTGTGACCCTGTTCCATTGCGTGGTAAGGCAGGGCTTTCAGGAATTCGAAAATACCGCTTTCAGCGCGCTGATAGAATCCGAATGCCTCGAATCCCATCCACAGATTCACTACGGGATCGGACTTGGGCAACTCACTGATCCAGCGAATAAATTTTTCAGCCGAAAGGGGAAAATCTGACCAGGAATGATCAGAGAAACGGAATGCAATGTCGTCGCTCAGTTTGTTGTTTCTGACCAGCAGTTTCAGTTTCGGGATGTATGAGTGGTTGTAAACAAAGTTCGGGCTTTTCCATCCCATCACATATTTCACTTCTTCTATCAGCATGGTTTTGAATCCGAGCGCCGACACAATTTCACCTATTTCATCGGAATAAATCAGTTCGGAGTTTCGAAACACTGTGGGTTTTTTCTCAAACAAGGCTTCTATTTTTTTTGAGTGAAGTTTTACCTGCTGTTCGAATTCACTCCGGTTGTAAACCGAAGCCAGCGAATGAGCGTAAGGCTCTGCCAGAAATTCCACACTGCCTGTTTTGGCCAGATCCCTGAAGCCGTCGATTACTTCGGGAGCATATTGCTCCAGTTGCTCCATCGCAACACCCGAAATGGAGAACGAGCATTTGAATTTTCCGTTCGAACTGCGTATCATCTCTGCGATGGTGCGGATAGCAGGCAGATAAGCCTGCTCAACCATACCGCGTATCCGGTCTTCGGTCTGGAAATCGTCAAAATAGTAATGGTCCTGACCAATTTCAAAAAAACGATACCGTCTCAGACGCAGCGGCTGGTGAATCTCAAAATAAAAACAAATGTTTTTCATATCTTAATAGCTTTAATTTCGGAATTAATATTTAATTGGATTTTTTTTGTGAAGTCAGTTCAAACTTGCATTGAGTTTTTTTTTCAGATATTTCAGTGTTTTCGAATCACTTTATCGTAAATGGCCCGTACTTTCAATCCGGCATCGTACCATTTGATGTTGTTCACCTCTTCCAGACCCAGTTCTTTCATGCTTTTATACATGGCCGGATAAGTCACTATACCGTAGATGGCATCAGCCATGGCGTCAATATCCCAGTAATCGGTTTTCACCACATGCGTGAGGATCTCGGCACAACCCGACTGGTATGAAATAATGGATGGTGTACCTACCTGCATGGCTTCGAGTGGCGAAATGCCAAAAGGTTCGGAAACGGAAGGCATGATGTAGACATCACTCTGAGCCAGCATCTCATTCACATCCCTTCCACGCAGGAATCCGGGGAAATGAAAACGATCGGCAATACCCCGTTTGGCAGCCAGGTCAATCATGGCATTCATCATATCGCCGCTGCCGGCCATCACGAATCTCACGTTTTTTGTTTTGCTCAGTACGCGTGCTGCTGCTTCGACAAAATACTCCGGGCCTTTCTGCATGGTTATTCGGCCGAGGAAAGTCACTATTTTGTCTTTACGCGGAGTCTTTACAAATGAGTCCACATCCGGAAGTGGTTCTACTGCATTGTGAACGGTGGTTACCTTGTTTGGGTGCTGGTGGTATTTCTCTATTACCGTACGGCGCGTCAGGTCGCTTACTGTTATGATGTGGTCGGCAGCATCCATTCCGTCTTTTTCGATTTTGTAAACGGTAGGATTCACTTTCCCGCGGCTGCGGTCAAAGTCGGTGGCATGTACGTGAATTACCAGCGGTTTTCCGCTTATTTGCTTTGCAAAGCGTCCGGCAGGATAGGTGAGCCAGTCGTGTGAATGGATTACATCGAAATCAAGCTGATGAGCCAGCACACTGGCTACTGCTTCATAGTTGGATATTTCTTCAATGAGGTTGTCGGGGTATTTTCCCGAAAATCCGATACAACCCAGGTCGTTGGTATAAATCCTTCGGAAGTCGTACTTAATGCCGTTGCGAAGCCAGAAGTATTCGTCGGGATGCATGATTTTACCGATACGGTTATTTACATGTTCCCAACTGTTTTCTTTCCATACCACCGGCACATTGCATGCCCCGATAATTTTCAGGAAACTCTGATCTTCGTCGCCGTGAGGTTTTGGTATTACAAAAGTGATTTCCATATCAGGCTGTTCGGACATTCCTCTTGTAAGTCCGTAACTTGCAGTGCCTAATCCTCCGAGAATATGCGGGGGAAATTCCCATCCGAACATGAGTGCTTTCATAGTGCAGGTATTTCGTTTTCGATTTTTTTCAACTTGTCTAATACTCTCAATATCTCTGCTACGCTCATGGCAAAGGACATTCCACCATGGCCTTTGAAAGGCGGATTGCCGTCGAACAATTCTGAAATTGTACCTACACAGAGTTCGGTCATTTCGGCTTCAAGTCCTGTCATCAGTCTTTCGATAAAGGACTTGCCGCTTTGCTTGTAAATGCGCAGGTATGCGTCGGTAAAATAGCCTACTGTCCACGGCCATACAGGTCCGTTGTGATAATTCCAGCTTCGTTCGAGCATACCACCGATGTATTCCGGGCGGTAAGAGCCGCTTTTGGGGCTCAGCGAGCGGAGTCCTTTGGGTGTGAGGAGTTCTTTGGTGGTGATGTCAACCACCGATTTGCGTTGTTGCTTGTCGAGCGGCGAGAAGGGCAATCCGGCGGCAATAATCATGTTGGAACGAACTTCCATGTCCCGATAATCATCCACCACATAGTCGTACAGATAGGTGCCGTTCCAGAATACTTTCACGAAAGAATCGCGGGCTATTTCTGCCTGATAGTCCAGCAAATCGGCCGATTGTTCTTTGCCTGAAAGTCTTTCAAGCGTTGATACAAATTTCAGAGCGTTATACCAGAGAGCATTAATTTCAACCACGTAGCCCGTTCGGGGTGTAATCGGGTGACTGTTTTCAACAGCGTTCATCCATGTGGCCGGTTTTTCCGTTCCGTTCACATAGAGCAGGTTGTTATTATGCATGAAAAGGTTCGGATGATTTTGTTTTTTGATGTAATTGATGATCCGGATTACGAGGTCACCAAACCTTTCGGCAGCCTGTTCGGGCGAGCGGAATTCGGCGTATTGCTGAACAGCTCTTATAAACCACAGGAAAACATCGGGATCTTCGAGTCCTTCCAGTTTGAAGCCTTCGCGTGCTCCGTCGAGGAATTTTTCAATTTCTTCGATGGCAGTCTGAGCAATGGTGTCAAAATAATCTTCGCGTCCAATGATGAGGGTAGTGGGGATTAGTGAAACGAATTCATCCCGTGCACGTGAGCCGAACCACGGATATCCTGCGAGCAGGTAGGTTTTATCTCCTACCCGTTTATAGAATTGTTGGGCTGAGTTTTTGAGTGTGGTGAACATGTCCAACCGATGGTTGCGGTGTAAAATTTCCTTTTCCCACAGGCTGTCAAGTGATCTTGGTGATATTTCAGAAATTCCGCCCGAAAAAATGATTGATTCTCCTTTTTTGATTGGCATTTCGAAGTATCCGGGCACCAACAAATCTTCTTTGAATTCAAATCCTCTTTCCTGTTCTTTCGTGTATTCTATCCCTTTGTACCAGTCGGGCATGTGGAAGTAGATGTTTTTTTTCGAAAACTGCATGTATAGTTCGGGATAACCTTCGTAAAGTCCCATACTGATGCCGTTTTTCACCTCTTTATAGGATGTGTTGGCTACGTTGTTCTGATATGTCAGTTCATTAACACTGCGGAATGCCAGGAATGGTTTGAAGCGAATGGTGGTAGGCGAGTGGGCTTCGAGCAGGGTATATTTGATTAGGATTCTCGGCTCGAATGAGACCAGCATTTTCTCTTTTGACAAGATAACTCCACCTACGCGGTAAATGGTGCGCGATATAGTTTCGCAATCGAACTGACGGATGTATTTATGTCCGTTGGGGTTGTAATTGTTTCCTGAGTATTTGTGCACACCCAGGTTGAATTCGGCACCGTGTTGAATAACAGTTTCATCGAGCGACGACAAGAGCACGTGGTTCGAATTGTCAATGTCAGGAAGCGGCATCACCAGTTGCCCGTGGTACTTCCTGGTATTGCAATCCACCAGTGTTGTGCTATTGTATGTTCCTGCGCGGTTGGTCCTTATCATTTCTTTTGATAAAGATTTCTCCAGGTTCATCAGGAGTGTTTTGTCAAAATTTAAATAGCTCATCTTACAAAGTATTAATGGTTTGTTAAGGCACTCACAAAAATAAGAATAAAATTTTTATAAATAAAGCAAAATGTTTACGTATTTAATTTTTAGTTTTTCATTTGTCTTAAATTTCATGCTATCACGTGAATTTGTAAGTGACTTTTTGTTAATGTGTGAAATCAAATTGATGGCATTGACCTGTATTAGTATTTTTATCCTTATTTTTGTGGAAAATATAAAAAAGGTATATGGAATCTGGCGTTCACGAAAAGAAAAAAATATATTATGCCGTGTTTTTTCCACTCATCATATGTTTTTTTGTTATTCTGGTTTTTGTTTTTGAAAGGGCAATGGGAATCGATTTCAGTCGGGGAGGAGTATTTCCGGGCGAGCCGAAAACGATTATAAACATCTTTTCGATGCCTTTTATACATGCCGATGTGACACATTTACTTAATAATATTGTTTCTTTTTTTGTGCTGAGTACTACTTTGTATTATTTTTACAGCGAGATAGCCAATAAAATAGTGGTTTTATCCGTTATTATAAGCGGACTTTTGCTGTGGGTAATCGGACGCGATAACTGGCACATCGGATTGAGCGGTGTGATTTACTCACTGACCTTTTTTCTATTTTTCAGCGGAATCATCAGAAAACATGTTCCGCTAATAGCTATAGCTCTTATTGTCGTATTTCTTTACGGTAATAACGTATGGCATTTGTTCCCGTGGCAGAAGTTTGATCCGGTGTCGTGGGAAGGTCATCTGGCCGGTGCAGTAAGCGGTACGCTGCTTGCGTTTGCCTACAGAAAGCAGGGCCCTCAAAAGCCCGTAAAAGTTTGGGAGGAAGATGATGACAACGATAACGAATTATCGGATATGGCCGAAGAGGATGAAACAGAGAATGACGAATTGCAGCAATTTAATTGAAATACTTAAAATATAATACGTATGGATGACAAAAATTCTAAAGAAATGAACTTGATCGAGTTATTGAATCTGCTGGGCAAATGGATTAAGAAAGTAACCGCAAGGCTGATCAGGTTTGTTGGTTTTTTATTACAGCTGGCATTCAAGCATTGGGTGGTTTCTGCTATAGTGCTACTGCTGAGTGTGGTAGCCGGACAGTATCTGGCTCGTCCGTCTGTAAGAAGATACGAAGCCAATGCAATGGCCATGCTTTACGGATGTGAGAATTCTACTGTAAAGGAAGTTTTTCGTCAGCTTCAGAACTCACTCATTCCTAAAAAATCAACTACATTCAGCTCCATGAACCTTGCTACGGTGCTTGGAATACCCGACAGTGTGGCAGAGAATATTGTAAAACTCGAAAGTTACAATGTAATCGACTACCTGGATGACAATACGCCTGATATGGTAGATTTTGATAATAGCCATTCGCTTAATGATACGATGAATCTGATTATGAAAAATCACATTTTTATTCAAGTTCAAACCCTGAAACCTACGCAAATTAGAATATTCCAGGATGCACTGCTTAATTATTTCAACAACAATCCGATGCTGAAAAGCGAATTTGAAAGTACAAAAACAGGAATAGAAAATAATATCCGTTTGTGTGATACCGAAATACAAAGACTTGACAGCCTGGCAAATCTTTCCTATTTCAAGGATTCGGATAAGAAAATCAGTCTTGAAAACAATAACCTGATTGTAGGAGAACAAAGAAAACAACTGTTTTACAATGACATTCTCAGTTTACAGGAACTTCGCAATATAAATACAAATAGTTTGGTGTTATATAAAAAGCCCGTAGATTTTCCTGCCGGTCTGATTGTGAATCCGGTGCCGATAAACGGAAGGATAAAATACGGTGTTTACAGTATATTTATTGGCTCGCTGCTGGCATTGATAATGGTATATCTCATTGACAATCTGAAAAAAATAATAAACTATCTAATAAACAAAAAATAATTTTTATCAAGGTGAAAAAATTCTTTTTAATTATCGCAGTTTTCATTTTTACGGGAATATCCAACGCTCAGAACATTAAAAACGAAAAATTTGTGTACGTTGGATCTTACAATATGAGCGGGCTGATGACTCAGTTTGCACAGATAACCATACAGACAAAACCCATAACTACAAGTAAAAAGACCTTTATTCACAGCAGCCTCATTGCCACTACTTATACCAAGTGGGATACCTTTTTCAAAATCAGGGATTTGTATGAATCTTATGTTGATCCGGTGACGTATAAACCTTCGATGTACAAACGAAATACACTGGAAGGAAATTACCGCAAAACGGAAAAATACGTGTTCAGCAACGGAAAAGTAACAAGCACTTCGACCAGAATGGGTAGCCCTGAGGTGACTAAAACATTTCCCGTAGGAGCTTCCACCAACGATATCGTCACGGCTGTTCTGCGGTTGCGGAAAATGGATTTCAACAAGATAAGAGCCGGTCAGATTATCACTTTTGTAATCGCTTTCGACAACAAGGAATTTCCTGCATCGGTAAAATTCATGGGAAAAGAGACCCTCAAAAATCTGGGAAATCTCGGCACAAAGGAATGTTACAAACTTTCTATAGCTGCCAACACAAAAGCACTGCGCGGCAATGACAAAAACGTGTTCTGGATGACTGCCGATACCAACAGAATTCCTGTTTTGATACAGTTCAGCATACCTGTGGGTACGGGTCAGGTAAAATTAACCAATGCAATTGTCAATTAATTTACATATTTACGTATGAGAAAATTCTTAATTATTCTTACCATTTTTTTTCTGGTTTTTAGTCTCATCTTTGTCATTCTCCCGATGGGAACTATAGCATTGCTTCCCACAGGTTTGGCTTTGGCAGGTGGTATCCTGGCCTTTGTAAAATCCGAACCGGCTCTGAGAAAAATGCCAAAATGGCTGATGATTACAGCCATAGCTCTGTTTGTAGTTGCTTTGGGAAAGGTAATATTTGTGAAAAACGAGGCAGAAAATGACCAGGTATTTCTTCAGGAACAAATTCAGTCAACCGAAGAAGCTCAGCAGGAACTGGAAGAACTTGACGAAATGGGTAATACAGACCAGGCAAGTGATGTTCAACCGAGCGTAGCGCCCGACAGCATTCAATAAACCGGTTAACGATGTTCCCGAATCCGGAGATTAAAAATTAATAACAGAGGGTGCCCCGTAGTAGAAGCAGCCTCTGTTTTGTTTGTTGAATGGAACAGTTTTTTTACCAAAGCAACTTTTCCCCTTTGCTCAATAAATCATCAGCGGATGTAACAGGTGCCATTTATCTCCTGCGTTTTGCATCAGTTTGTAAATACGAGCTTGTTATCCCGATAATCCACTGTAATTACTTTTTCGTTATCCAGTTTCCCGCTGATTATCTCTTTCGAAAGATCGTTCAGGATGTATCGTTGAATGGCTCTTTTTACCGGGCGGGCTCCGAATTGCGGATCATACCCTTCGCGAGCAATGAATTCCAGCGCCCGATCGGTTACCTGCACTCTGACGCCATTATCTGCCAGCATGTTGGAAATATTGTTCAATTGTATTTTAACAATCTCGGCAATTTGCTTTTCGTTGAGCGGAGCAAACATGATGATTTCATCTATCCGGTTGAGAAATTCAGGACGAACCACTTTTTTCAGCAGGTTCATTACCTCGTTTTTGGTCTGTTCTACTATTTCATCGTGGTTAAGGTCATTTATTCTCTCAAAATTTTCGCGTATCATTTGCGATCCGATGTTGGAAGTCATTACAATAATCGAGTTTTTGAAGTTTACCACACGCCCTTTGTTGTCCGTGAGCCGGCCATCGTCCAGCACCTGTAGCAGTACGTTGAAAACATCCGGATGTGCTTTTTCTATCTCGTCGAAAAGCACTACCGAATAGGGCTTCCGGCGTATGGCTTCGGTCAGTTGTCCTCCTTCCTCATAACCTACGTACCCCGGAGGTGATCCGATAAGACGTGTAACCGAGAATTTTTCCTGATACTCGCTCATGTCAATACGGGTCATCATGTTCTCGTCGTCGAAGAGGTAATCGGCCAGGGCTTTAGCCAGCTCTGTTTTTCCAACCCCGGTAGTTCCGAGAAAAATAAAGGAGCCAATAGGCCGTCTGGGGTCGTTCAATCCCGCACGGCTTCGCCTTACAGCATCCGAAACAGCAGCGATGGCTTCATCCTGACCGACTACCCGTTTATGAAGTTCATCTTCGAGGTGGAGCAATTTAGATTTTTCGCTCTGAAGCATTTTGCTAACCGGAATGCCCGTCCACCTGCTTACCACATCTGCTATGTCCTCATGGTCCACTTCCTGCTTTATCATGGCGTTATTGCCCTGAATGGCCACTAATTCCTGTTGAAATTGTGTTATTTGTTCTTCAGCAGATTTTATTTTTCCATACCTTATCTCAGCTACTTTGCCGTAGTCACCTTCACGTTCGGCTTTCTCGGCTTCGTATTTCAGATTCTCAATTTCAATTTTTGTTTGCTGAATTTTCTCAACCAGTGCTTTTTCCGACGACCATTTTGCTTTCAGAATTGAACTTTCTTCTTTCAGGTTTGCAATTTCAGCATTCAGGTTTTCGAGTTTTTTCACATCATTTTCACGTTTGATGGCTTCGCGCTCTATTTCGAGCTGTTTGATGTTTCGTTGAATCTTGTCCAGATCTTCAGGCACCGAATCTACTTCCATGCGGAGCTTTGCTGCCGATTCATCCATCAGGTCAATGGCTTTATCAGGCAGATACCGGTCTGTGATGTACCGGTTCGACAGTTCCACCGCAGCAATGATGGCATCATCCTTTATGCGTACCTTGTGGTGATTTTCATAGCGCTCTTTCAGACCGCGAAGTATTGAAATAGCCGACTGAATGTCGGGCTCGTTGACCATCACAATCTGAAAACGGCGTTCGAGTGCCTTGTCTTTTTCGAAGTATTTCTGATATTCGTCAAGCGTGGTAGCACCGATAGCCCGCAGTTCGCCGCGTGCCAGCGCAGGTTTCAGTATATTGGCAGCATCCATGGCTCCTTCGCTTTTTCCGGCACCTACCAGGGTGTGAATTTCATCGATGAAAAGAATAATTTCACCTTCAGACCGGATTACCTCGTTCACCACCGATTTCAGTCTTTCTTCGAATTCACCCTTGTATTTAGCACCTGCTACAAGTGCTCCCATATCCAGTGAGAATACTTGTTTTGATTTCAGATTTTCCGGTACGTCGCCTCTGACAATACGATGTGCCAGACCTTCAGCAATGGCTGTTTTCCCCACTCCCGGTTCACCAATCAGGATCGGGTTGTTTTTGGTTCTTCTGCTCAGTATCTGAAGCACACGGCGGATTTCCTCATCGCGGCCGATGACCGGATCGAGTTTTCCGGCACGAGCCTGTTCGTTGAGGTTGATGGCGTATTTATTCAGTGAGTTATACGTTTCTTCGGCTGACGATGAGCTGGCTTTAGCTCCTTTCCGGAGTTCGTTAATGGCTGTCTGCAGGTCTTTTTCGGTAGCACCAGCATCTTTTAGCAGCTTCGAAACCTGAGAATTTACATGCAGCAGGGCAAATAAGATATATTCGAGCGTTACAAACTGATCTCCGGCCCTGGAGGAGTAATCTATCGCTTTTTGAAGCACCTCATTGGTTTCGCGTGAAAAATACGGTTCTCCTCCCGAAACGCGCGGATAGCCTGCAATAATCTGCTCTACAGCCGATTGAATAACAGACGGCTGAATGCCCGTTTTTCCAAACAAAAACTGAACGACATCTTCACCTTTCATCATTACACCCATCAGGAGGTGAGCTGGTTCGATGATTTGCTGCGATTTTGCCTGAGCAAGGTCAATTGCCTGCTGAACGGCTTCCTGCGATTTTGTGGTAAAATTGTTGAAGTTCATATGTGGTTTTTTTATGAATTAATTTTATTCGATATGCTTCAAATAGCTTACCATTCTGATAATCGGACAAAATGACCAGAAATTTCCGGGTAAAAGTTGTTTTGTATGAAAAAATTTCATTTTTCCTGGCAAAATTGTCATTTTTAATATTTTAAGGTTTGTTTGGTGTATGAAGCGGAATAAAACTGATATTTTTACAAAAAAAATAATTAATTTTGTAGTTTAAATCTTGAAAATAAACCAAATAATGCCACAGACAATATACAATGTTCCGGAACCAACTCTCCGGCGATTGCCCTGGTATCTGGCTTATGCGCAGCTTGTGCAGCAATCGGGAGAAACTTTCCTGTCGTCCACACAAATAGCCGGCAACATTGCTGTTGATGCCTCGAAAGTGGCCAAAGACCTGTCGTTTGTACAGATATCGGGTAGAACCCGTGTAGGATATGATGTGAACGAGCTGGTGGATGTACTGGAGAGGTTTTTGGGATTTACCAAGTCACACAAAGCATATCTGTTCGGAGTGGGGAGTCTGGGAGGTGCTTTGATGCACGACAATGGATTAAGCCAGTTTGGGCTGGAAATAGTGGCGGGTTTCGATGTAAAGTTTGAACTGGAAGGTACCAGTATTAACCGGATACCGATTCATCACATCGAACGTTTTGCATCGCTTCAGAAACAAACGGGAGTAAATATCGGAATTCTTACAGTTCCTGTTGATAAAGCGCAGGAAACTGCCGATATGATGATAGATGGAGGCATACAGGCAATCTGGAATTTTACACCTTTCCGCATTCGGGTACCTGAAAGTATTATCGTACAGAATACTTCCATATATGCTCATCTGGCAGTGATGTTCAATCGGTTGAATGAACTTATCGAAAGCAATAAATAATAGAAAGTACCAATGAAGATATTTGCCATAGGACAAAATTACGTGGAGCACAATAAGGAACTGAACAGTGTGAACCCCACCGAGCCGGTGGTATTTATGAAACCCGACACAGCTGCTCTGCGAAATAACAAACCGTTTTTTATCCCCGATTTCAGCGATGAAGTACATTATGAAACAGAGCTGATTGTGAAAATTAACCGCATCGGCAAAAACATTGCTCCAAAATTTGCACACCGCTACTACGATGAAATAGGCCTGGGTGTGGATTTTACAGCACGCGATATACAAAGACGTCTCAAAAAGGAAGGCAAACCCTGGGAAATATGCAAGGCTTTTGATAATTCGGCTGTTATTGGCGATTTCATACCCAAAAGTGAATTAGGCAATCTGCAGAATATCCACTTTCACCTCGATATGGACGGCCAGACTGTACAACAGGGAAATTCAGCCGACATGATTTTTGAAATAGATACACTGATTGCTTACGTGAGCCGTTTTTTTACATTGAAAATTGGCGACATACTCTTTACGGGTACTCCTGCCGGAGTAGGCAGAGTGAGCATTGGCAACAGGCTGGAAGGTTACATTTTCAACAAAAAAATGTTCGATTTTTACGTGAAGTAAGAAGCTGACTGCGCAATAATAAATACACATGATTGTCGTTATAGATGTTAGCTTTTTATTCGTTTTTTTATTCACCCAACTATGAAGTTTAAATTTCTCATTACCATAGCTTTAATCACATGTGTTGCCTTTGCATCCACCGCCCTGAATCCTTTTGTCTCAAAATATGAAATAAAATGGTCACGCGTTGAAACCTGGAAAGCAGGTACACATGTGAAGCAGGTATTATCTTTTGATCAGGCTCAATATCCTTCCGAAACGGATCTTCCGCACTTTGCAGAGAGAATAATAGCTGATGAAAATGCCGGCTACCAGGTATCGGTTGAAAATGCGGAGTTTATACCTCTTACAGCCGAAGAAGAAAAAATAGTTGCCCGAAATGCCATTCCGCAGACTATTGAGGTGAATACATTCAATGGATACGAGCGGGGGACAACTTATCTGAATATCCAAATTTTGCCTTTCGTAATGAAAGATAATAAGGTGATGAAAGTGAGTAGATTTAATCTTCAGATTGTAAAACAACCAAAACCATCCCGAATTTTCTCACCTGTAATGCACTCGTATGCAGCATCTTCTGTTTTAGCATCGGGAAAATTCGTAAAAGTAAAAATTAAAGAAACCGGAATATATAAACTAACCTACGAGGCCCTTAATTCGATGGGAGTAAATCCGGCTAATGTCAGGGTTTTCGGTTACGGCGGTGCCTTGCTTGATCAGGATTTCACAAAGCCAAAACCGGATGATCTGCCTGAAGTGGCCGTGTGGATGGAAAAGGGAGCCGATGGTGTGTTTAACGCAGGTGATTACATCCTCTTCTACGGTCAGGGTTTGGTAAAATGGAGGTATGATCAGCCCAGATCCATGTTTACCCATACCCTCAATCATTATGCCAACGAAGGATATTACTTCATTACTTCAGATGCAGGCCAGGGTAAGAAAATTCAGGATGCTGCCATTACAGTTCCTGCAGGAACCGAAGTGGCTGAAGTGACTGAATTTACGGATTATCAGCTTCATGAAGTGGAAAAATACAACCTGGCAAAAACCGGAAAGGTATTTTATGGAGAAATTTTTGAGAATACAACTTCCTACAATTTTAGTTTTGATTTTCCGAACATGGCTGCCGGCAATGTAAAGGCAAGAGTAGATGTAGCAGCCACTTCGACCGAAACATCCGGTTTCGTTCTGAAACTCAACGGAGCGCAGGAATTAACTTTTTCAGTTTCCAGAAAGAGCGGAGACAATTACGAAATAGGTAAAGAAGCTAACGCCACACTTAGTTTCCCGGTTACCAATCCGAATTCAAAAGCTGAATTTACCTTAACGTATTCCAAACCCAACTTATCGGCCAGAGGATATCTCAATTATCTGGAAGTGAATGCCCGCCGGAAACTGGTGATGAATGGGGCGGTGCTGTTTTTCAGAAATACCGATAACCTGAATTCATTCGTTTACAACCGGTACCGGATTTCGGGAGTCAATGCCAACGTTCAGGTGTGGGATATAACCGATCCGGCTAACGTGAAACGAATCGTAGCTGCCCGAAGCGGAGATGTACTCGAATTTACCGATTCTGGCGAAACGCTGAAAGAATATCTTGCCATTGACCCCACTGCCAAAGCTTCATTTACACTTGAGCCCACACCGGCAGGAACTGTAGCCAATCAGGATATTCACGGTATGCAGGCTGCCGAAATGGTCATAATCACACATCCAACTTTCGTGCCTCAGGCCGAAAAACTGGCCAATGCACACCGGCAGATGGATAATCTCAGAGTCAATGTGATGACAACGGATCAGGTGTACAACGAATTTTCATCCGGTACACCCGATGCTTCGGCCTACCGGTGGGCAATGAAAATGTTTTACGACAGGGCATTAGCCGCAGCGGATGCTTCAGCCATGCCAAAGTACCTGTTGCTCTTCGGGAGAGGCTCGTACGACAATCGCGGAATAATAAATAACTCAGGCGACAACCTGGTCATTACCTATCAGGCAGATATGTCACTGGATATCGTAAAGTCTTATGTAACCGATGATTATTTTGGTTTTCTGGACGACAAGGAAGGACTCTATCCTCCGGCCAACCTGCTTGATATCGGCATCGGACGATTTCCGGTGGCAACAAGCCAGCAGGCCGATGATGTGGTGAATAAAACCATTGCATACATGAAAAATGAAATTCGGGGAAACTGGAAAAACCAGCTCTGTTTTCTTGCCGACGATGAAGACGGAGCGCTTCACATGCGTCAGGCTGATAGTATTGCGCAATCACTAAAAAAGAATAATCAGGGATTTCAGTTTAATAAAATTTACCTTGATGCATACCTTCAGGAAACCTCGGCCAGCGGCGATACTTATCCACTGGCTACTACAAAACTGCATAACCTGATCAATACAGGGCTGCTGATGCTCAATTTCACCGGACATGCCAGTGAAAATGGCTGGACAAAAGAAAAAGTATTGCTGGCCGACGATGTGAAAAACATGTATAACACCAAATTGCCCTTGTGGGTAGCTGCTACCTGCGATTTCGTGCTGTTCGACGTCAAAAATATATCGGCCGGTGAATACGTACTCCTGAATCCTGCAGGAGGTGGAATTGCGCTTTTCTCAGCAGCACGCACGGTTTACGCTTCGCAAAACGAAAGATTGAACCGGTTTTTCACACTGGACCTTTTTGAGAAAAACAATGGAAAATATCCCCGCCTGGGCGATGCTGTATTCAAATCAAAAAACCAGACAGGTACCGAAATCAATAAATTGTCGTACATGCTCTTTGGCGATCCTGCTTTAAGACTCACTTATCCAACCGGATACAGGGTTATCACCGAAAAAATCAACGATAAAACAGTATCTAACTCCGATACGCTCAAAGCCCTTTCTGTCAATAAGTTTCAGGGATACATTGTTGACGACAACAATAACAAGGTAACAGACTTTAACGGTAAACTTGAGATATCCATTTACGACAAAATGCAGAAAATTACCACGCTGGACAACGATAAGGCGGGAAGCATTACTTATGAAGACAGACCCAATTTGCTTTACTCCGGAAAAGCAAATATCACCGACGGAGTGTTTACTTTTACGGCCATGATTCCACGTGACATACGCTATAATTACGGTTCGGGAAGAATAAACTACTATGCATCTGATTCAAATTCAGACAGAGAAGCTCAGGGATTTTATGAAAATTTCACGGTAGGAGGATCAACTCCGGATTTTATTCAGGATAACGAAGGTCCGGCAGTAACAATGTATCTAAACACACCCAACTTCACTCCGGCCGGAAAAGTGAATGAAACTCCGATGTTTGTAGCCCGCGTTTCGGATAAAAACGGAATCAATACGGTAGGTAGCGGAATCGGACACGATATGAGGTTGGTAATCGACGGTAATCCGCTGACTTCCTATACGCTGAACGATAATTTTGAAGCCGAGACAGGCAGCTACCAGGAAGGTACCGTACGTATGAAACTGCCTCAGATGTCCGCCGGAAAACACACAATTACTTTCTTTTGCTGGGATTTGCTGAACAATTCAACTACGGCAACGTTAGATTTTGAAGTTGTGCCCGGACTGACTCCCGAGTTATTCAGTGTGTATAATTATCCTAACCCGGTTCGAACGGGTACCAGTTTCGTAATAGAACACGACCGTCCGCAGGTGATACTGGAAACCACACTGGATATTTTCGATATTTCGGGCAGGCTGATCATTTCTGTAAGACAAAACAGTGCAGAAAACCTTAAATGGGATTTGAAAGACAGCACCGGTAAAAAGGTACAAGCCGGTGTATATCTGTACCGCATCTCGATCAAAACAAACAACAGTGAGCAAACTTCAAAAGCGAATAAAATAATCGTGCTTGGGCAATAAAATAATTTTTCATGAGTTTAAATTATTGATCTAGCAATGGCATAAAAAAAACAGGACAAAAAATCAATACAGATAAATTTTAAACCATCATAAAGAATGAAAAAGACTTTTTTAGTATTACTAACCACTTTTCTTATCTCATTATCGGTATTTGCTCAGGTTGAGCCAAACGAACAACTGAATCCGCTGATTACTGGCGTTCCTTCGTTAACCATTACTCCCGATTCACGTGGAGGCGGTATGGGCGATGTGGGAGCTGCTACCACTCCGGATATTAATTCTCAACACTGGAATCCTGCCAAATACGCTTTTATGGAGAGCCCGGCCGGATTCTCGTTCTCATATACTCCCTGGCTGAGTAAACTCGTGAGCGATATTAATTTGCTCTACGCAGCCGGTTACTGGAAGTTTGACGAACAGCAATCGGTAAGTGCATCTCTTCGCTTTTTCTCCCTTGGTGAAATCAAACTCACCGGTGAAAGACCCGAAGATGACTACGGTACTGCCCATCCGAACGAACTGGCTTTTGACCTGGCTTACTCCCGTCTGCTTTCAGAAAAATGGTCGGCTGCTGTTGCTTTCAGGTATATCCGTTCGGACTTGAACAACGGAATCAACAATTCGGCAGATCCGATGTATCCCGGAAATGCTATTGCAGCCGATGTGGCCACATATTACCGCACTCCCATCGAAATGTCGACTGGCGATGCCAATCTCGCTTTTGGATTGAATATCTCCAATATCGGTTCCAAAATCTCGTATGATCAGAATCTGACCAGCATTTTTATCCCTACTAATCTGAAACTTGGTGGATCGTTTGATTATCCTTTTGATGATTACAACAAAATATCCATCAGTGCAGACATTAACAAACTGCTGGTTCCTACTCCCATCAAAAGGCTCGAAGGCGAGAGCGATACCGATTATGATGCCCGCCGTACTGCCTACTACGAAACAGGACCCATTGCAGGTATTTTCAAATCGTTTGGCGATGCTCCCGGTGGATCTTCCGAAGAACTAAAGGAAATCATGTGGTCGGTTGGGGCCGAATACGCCTACAACAATCAGTTTTTCGTACGTGGCGGATATTTTAATGAGAACGCCATGAAAGGAAACCGCAAATACTTCACTGCCGGCGTCGGATTCAAACTCAACATGTTCCAGCTTGATGCTGCTTATCTGATTTCTGCAGCACAATCCAATCCGCTGGACCAAACACTCCGCTTTACGCTCGGTTTCGACCTGAATGGTTTACAGAATCTGATGCGTTAATGCATACTTTTTTTCTTCAAAAAGACTGTTTGCCTTGAACCAGCTACAGTCTTTTTTGTTTTATATACTGTTTTTGGTTGCAATGCAATTTTACTTTTGAAATAAAGATATTTACCTTATGAAACTTAGAGTAGGATTTGGATATGATGTACATGCGTTTGCTGCCGGACGCGAACTTTGGCTGGGTGGAATCAAGTTGGATTATCAGCCGGGTTTGCTGGGACATTCTGACGCCGATGTGCTTATTCACGCACTTTGCGATGCACTACTGGGAGCGGCCAACATGCGCGATATCGGTTTTCATTTCCCGGACAATGCCTCCGAATTCAAAAATATAGACAGTAAAATCCTTTTACACCATACCATGCTGCTCATCAGGGAAAAAGGATGGGAATTTGGCAACGCCGACTGCACCGTAGTGGCTGAGCAGCCAAAGCTGAATCCGTATATTTCTGCTATGCAAAAAACACTCGCCGAAGTGATGCAGGTCAATGTGGATGATATTTCAATCAAAGCTACTACAAACGAAAAAATGGGATTCGTCGGCAGACAGGAAGGTATGGCAGCTTATGCTACCGTTTTACTTCAAAAACAAGATTAATTTCCATCCGGATACTGATTTGATTTTAAAGGAAAAGCAAGATATACATTTGAAAAAACTGACATCGGGAAGTTAAAACGTTTTTTTCCGGTTCTTTATAAATGTGCTGTAATCACCCTGATGAAGACTGTACTGAAAACTCAGACAGTCTTTTTTGCTGATATTTGAACTAATTTTGATAATTTTTACATACTTTTGTAAGTTAAATAAAAAAAATGGATAAAATCTGGTTGAATGCCCTGATAAGTACAATAGCTGTAAGCATCATTTCGCTGATAGGTGTTTCATTATTTGCATTAAAAACAGAAAAACTGCAGAAAATACTGCTTCTGCTGGTTTGTTTTTCGGTAGGAGCATTGCTCGGAAATGCTTTTTTTCATCTGGTACCCGAATCGTATTTTCATATTGAATCTCCCAAACTGACTTCCTGGCTGATTATTGCCGGTTTTATGCTGTTTTTTCTGGTCGAGCAGTTGCTCCACACGCATCAGGCAGCCAATCCGGCTGTTTCGTTCAGGGTAAAACCTTACGGCTATCTGAGCCTTTACGCCGACGGGATTCATAATTTTACCGATGGAATTCTGATAGGCGCTGCCTGGATGTTTTCGCCCGAACTGGGTCTGGCTACCACTATTACGGTAATTCTCCACGAAATTCCGCAGGAAATAAGTGATTTCGGAATCCTGTTGAAAGCCGGTTTTTCGAAGAAAAAAGCACTTTTCTACAATTTTCTGGTAGCTACATCGGCCATTCTGGGTACATTGCTTGCATTGTGGTTTGGGCATGAAATAGAGCATTTCTCCGTTTATGTGCTGCCCGTAGCTGCAGGAGGATTTATCTACCTGGCTGCCACCAGTTTATTGCCTGAAGTGCTCAAGAATACAGCGAAAGGCAAATGGTTCATTCACAGTGTTTTTGTTTTACTTGGATTAGCACTAATGTACTATTTTAGCCTTACCGGAGGGCATCATCATTAGAGTGGACACAGTAAGTACCTTTCTAATGATTCCTTTAAATTTTTTATCTGAATAAATAATCAATCGTATAGAATTATGAAATTCCACAAATTATTAGTTATCGGCCTTATTTCGCCGCTGTTTTTGTTCTCACAGGAGTTGAAATGGAATTCGGAACTGAACTTTTTCTTTGATAACAATGAATTTGCAAAGTCGCCACTGGCTATTGATCAGACGATGGCCGGTGTAACACTCACTCAGGAAATTGGCTGGAAGTTTGATGACAAGCATTACATTGTGGGAGGTGTAGATGCTATGAGAAGTCTGGGAGCCGATAAACTTGTAAACGATATTCATTTGCTGGCATATTATCAGCTGAAAGATGAAAATACACTGTTGAAAGTAGGATCATTCCATCGTCACGATTTGCTCGACGATTATTCCGATTTTTTCTTTCAGGATTCCATAAAGTATTACAGACACACCATGGAAGGCATGTATTTCAGGAAAGGAAACGAAAATCAGTTCGTAAAACTCTGGCTGGACTGGACCGGATTACAAAGCGCAACTGAGCGTGAGACTTTCTTCATTGGCGCTTCGGGTTACAAAAAATTCGGAAAATTGTTTTTTGCCGATTTTCAGTCCTATATGTTTCATTATTCCATTACCCGCCCCAATCCGCGGGGACTAACGGTTTCGGATTATCTGCTCGGTCAGCTGTCGGGTGGAGTCAACTATTCCAACCGAAGCGGTATCAATAAATTGCTCGTTTCTGTGGGACTGCTTTCAGGCTTTGAACGTGACAGAGTAGATATGAACAACTACGGTACACCTACCGGAGGCGTAGCCCGTGTGGAATTCGACTATCGTGGCTTCGGAACCGAAAACACCCTCTATTACGGACAACCACGCATGGTATTGTATTACCGCCATGCCAATAATCTGTACTGGGGAAATCCGTTTCTCCGTGCAGAAAGCTACATGCAGAATAAAGTGTACTGGAATTTCATAAATAATGATCATATTAAAGGTCAGCTTGCAGCACGCGCCCATTTTTCGGATGGCAAGGTTTATTTCGAACAAATGTTTACTTTAAGTGCTCACATAAACAATTACCATCCAAAAAAAGTGAAAAGAGAGCCTACATTCTGGGAGCGGGTTTTCCCAAGAAGCGGAAGAGCATCGGATGGGATTGAGATGTGATTAAAATCGAAAACTAACTACGGTGGCAAGGCTAACCGGTCTGATTGCGTGTCTGAAAGCATAGCTGTCCAGGCCGCTTGAAACAGCATAAGCATATTCTTTTTTGTTGAAAATATTGTTTACGTAAAGCTCGAAATCAAACTTATCGAACTTGTATTTTGCTCCAAAGTTTGCAAACATCAAGTTTACGTGTGTGTCTTTTCCAGTTTCGTTGTACGCGTGTTCTATTTTGCCGTTTAATTCAAGTTTTTTTGATGCTGAAACATAAACTTTCAACTGCTGGTTGATTTGATTAAAGTCTGAATCAAAGCTAACTGTCTTTGTTTGAATCACAGTGTTTATATCCAGCCAGTTTATATCGTAAATTGCCGAAATTCTGTCAGATATTTTTGTGTTTACTCTAAATGTTGAAGACATCACACCGGAAAGGAATGGATATAAAACGCTTTGCTGAAATCTGGAGGTCTTATTTCGATTAATATCGGTTGTTAGTGAAAAATTAGTTTTTATAGCACTAAAATATTTTCCCACATAAAGCCGGGCTGACCACATATTAGCATAGTTGGCTAAGGCTTGTTCGCTCCCAATTATCTGATAACCTGCTATTCTGCTTGCGAAAGTTCTGTTGGAAGATGAAGGAATGTAAGCAAGAGATCCGTTTGCAAAGAAGCTGCTCAGCGGATTTTTATAAAAAAAAGACAAAGAAGCCGCATTGCTTTTTCTAAGTGAAATGATTCCCAAAGGTTTATAGTAACTTCTAAAACCTTTCATCAAATACATATCCAGAAAATCTGTTTCGCTGCCGATATTTTGGGAGTATCTATACGAAAGTTGTGCGCTTAAATAGGGATTGAACGTATAATTGAGGCTTACGCGGGGATTAGCCAAAACAAAATTTTCACGCCGGGAGTCACTCCTTAGTCTGTCTTCAGCAGCAAAAAAGACGTACGACGTTGGAAGTTCGGCTTTAAATTCAGCTTTTCTTGTCTTAAAAGTATATTGCGGCGTCAACTCGGATTTGAGTGTAAAAACATCCAAGTGTTTCGTAAGGCTGTCCGTGAAAAGCACAGTTTCCAGGTTTGTATGAATCCTGTTTAACGTGGCTTGAATGCTCCCCGAAATGCGCAAGCTTGATTTCCCCCAAAACCACGAGTAATAACTCCCCGTGTTGGAATGCAGCTTAGTGCTGTGTATGGTTTGCATCTCGGATGCATTGTTTTGAATAACTTCCAACTTTTCAGATTGATCTGAAAAAGCAACAAAACTTCCTATATTGAATATTTTTTCATTATTCCGCTTAAGGTAATTCAATTGATTTTCTATCAACGTGTTTTGTGGATCGTATTTTTGGTTTATAGTATTGTTGTTAAATGTTGTGTTGGCTTTATACTTATCTCCTGTAAATTTCCATTTCAGCGTATTCTCCAAGTAATGTTTCACGCTGTTATCGGTATAAGCCAAAGCGCCGTCCAAAGCTTGCTGTCTATTTGTAAGATCATTATTTTCTATAATTCTTAGCGAGCTGTCTGGCAGGAAATATTCCGACACTCTCAGCGTGTTCTCGCTCTGTGTGTCGTTAAGATAATTTATGTTTAACCGCAATTGACTATCCGCACCAGTTTTCCAAAGATTATTAACCGATGCGGCATGAGTATTATTAAAGAGAAATCTTTCTTTTTCGATGGGCGGCGTGCCGAAAGACGGTTTTGTAATAAGCTCTCGTGTCCGTTCGCTGTCGGAGGTTTGAAGCTCTTTGAGGGATATAGAATGCTCATTGAGTTCTGCGGCAATATCTTGTCCTGAATTGTTTGTTTTATACATCAGCATGGTCTGCCATTGACGCGAAGCCTGCATGGCAAAACTTTCCAGCAGCCAGTTAACCTCTCCGGCATACCCCCCTCCTGCACGCACGCCGCCAATCGGCCGCGACATTTTGTCGTCTTTCAGCTTCAGGTTGATAGCCGCCTGAGCGCTCGAAACCATCCCTTTGATGGATTTAATCGGCTGATGATTTTCTATCACTTCTACGTTTTGCACTGCATCAACGGGCACGTTGTTGGTAGCTACTCCGTATCTATTTTCCAGCAAATCCAATCCTTCAATGTAGAATTTATTGATGGGTTCACCGTTATATTTGATGCTTCCGCTTTCGGTTACCTCTATACCGGGAAGCTTCTTCAGCAGGTCTCCGATGGTACGGTCACCAGCAGATTTGAACGTATTGACACTGTATCGCAGCGTGTCTTCACTCACTGTAATCGGCTTTGATTTTATTGTGACCTCTTTAAGCTCAATATCAGATTGGAGCAGGTTGAAATTTAATATTTGGGAGACATTTAATATCCTCTTCTGCTCTCCGCGATAGCCGAGCGCGCTGCATGCAATATCTATATGCTTGGACTTATGCGAGAAACTAAGCACATATTCTCCTTCCTCTGAGCTGATGTCGTATGCCAAGATCTCACCGATACTATCCAATGCGCGCACAACAACGCCGCCCACAGCCATACCGCTTTCCTCGTTAAGCACAATACCCTTTATGTTCGTTTGAGAAACAAGGATAAAAGGCATTAAAAAAAGTATAAGAAAAGAATATATTTTACACACGTAAATCACTCTAATTCAATGGGATTGTAGGGTCTCGTTTTTAAGGAAATTGTTTGAATACCAGCGGCTTCTCCATATGCGCTTGGATTATCATATGCGTTTTTAGCTGTAATGTTAAATTGTTCGCGTGATGTGCTGAAGTAATCTCTATCTTTTATGTAAATATATTCATTTTTTTTACCTTTTTCTATTGCAACGCATTCAAAACTGTAGTCATTTTTATCATCGGCTACTTTTAGTATTAATCCTGGCAAACCGTTAAATTTCCAAGGTCCTTCACTATTAGGTATGCTTGGCGTGTACCAAACCGTGTAATTTCTTCCTCTGAATGTAGTAGTAGCTTTTTTGCATTTGTATCCACAAATGGTGTTGGTGACCTCTTGAAGTTTCCAATTAAATTTAATTATACCCTCAGTATATTTGAAATTGCCTGCAAATGGGATTCTATCTGTGACAGTCATCTTGTCTGAAGCAGGATACCGTTTGTAGATATTAATGCGAGAAGTCCCTTGGTAGATAGGCATTGTTCTATTCACAACCTCCGTGAAACTCATTTTTTGCTTTGCATAAAGGAATTGCATCGAATCCACTTTTAATCCAAAATAATCTGTAAATTTTGAAATTTTATCTCCAATTTGTAAAAGCATAAAATAATGCTTTTTCTGATTTGAATTTTTAGTGTCTTTTATGTGTTCCATTCTATATTGTACCTTTAATAGACAAACATCTATCGTATCTACCTCTGAAGCTTCAAATGCTTGATTTGAATTGTCCTGAGAAGACGAAATAACAACTTGCGATTTCACATTTAACAAAAATGATAGAAGCAGGAAAATTGAAAATGTTTTTTTCATTTTATTATGCAATTAAAATTGAAGTTAGATAGGATCTGCTGAAAAACACATATCTCACGGATTTTCAGGTGATTATATGCGTTTTGAACAAAATGAAAGCATGGTTTTAGAGTATCATTGCTGAAAAGTTTTGCAAATTGAGAATCTTGATCCCGATAGCTATTCCCGTCCCGATAATCATCGGGATCGGGACAGGAAGGGAGATAAACGAGCGACAGATGCGTTAGTTTTATGCACGTCATCTGCTTCGCCGCCTTCAGCTTGAAGTATATTTATACATCTGCGCTTTGGAGGCTTGCATATAATGCGCCTAAAACTTTTTCAGCAGACCCTAAATACTAAAAATTAATCTGTTAAAAACTTTTTAATTACAATAATTGTATAAAATTTCTGATAAACATTACTTGATTTATTATTTTTTTATCTAAGTCCCATTTATTTTGTATTATACAACAAACTATTCCTGCTAAGTGCAAGAGTAGTTAGTAAGTTTTAGCCACACAAATCATCGGCCAAATCACCAAGCATTTCAAATGAATCAGATGTAGTTGGAGCACTTAGCCAGCCGGTTTGTTCAGTACCGTCTTTGCACTTGATGTAGTATTTGTACACAGTAGCAAATACAGAACCGGTTGTTAACAACCCTGCTAACATGATAGCAAATAATTTCTTCTTCATGTGATTAAATATTAAGGGTTAATAATGTAATCACAAATAAAATGTAATCACAAATAAATAAACAAGTAAATAACTCTACAAATATATTGTGTTTATTTTAATTTTATTTTATTACCTTAACATTGTTGCTATTGCTTTTAAAATACATTAAACTTCGATTTGAAAAATTATTTTAGAGATATACTGTGAAATTTTGATTTATAAAGAACATTCCATATCTTTGTTTCTCAGTTTTCAAAAGCCTATCTTCTAAAAATCATCCATCTAAAAGTTTCAAAAGAAAACATGCTTGTAAAAACATTCGGCGCAGCAGTGCAGGGAATAAATGCCACTATTGTAACCATAGAAGTGAACGTAGGGCAGGGTATTCGGTTTATGATTGTAGGATTACCTGATAACGCTGTTCGCGAGAGTCACGAGCGTGTAGTATCGGCACTGAAGTACAACGGCTACGATTTGCCACGCAAACAGGTGATAGTGAACATGGCGCCTGCCGATATCCGCAAAGAAGGATCGGCCTATGATTTACCCCTTGCCATCGGGATAATGGCTGCTTCCGAAAAAATTCCGGCTGAAGAACTTGACAAGTATGTGATAATGGGCGAGCTGTCGTTGGATGGCGGTTTGCAACCCATTAAAGGTGTTTTGCCCATTGCCATCAAAGCTCGTGAAGAAAAATTTAAGGGATTCATATTACCCAAACAAAATGCACGCGAAGCAGCAGTGGTCAATAATCTGGATGTTTACGGAGTTGAAAATATTAAGGAAGTAATTGAATTCCTGAAAGGGGAATTGACGCTGGAGCCGACTGTGGTGAATACCCGTGAAGAGTTTTACGAGCATCTGAATTTAGCCGACATTGATTTCGCTGATGTAAAAGGACAGGAAAATGTGAAGCGGGCATTGGAAGTTTCAGCTGCAGGTGGGCACAATATTATCATGGTTGGCCCTCCGGGAGCCGGTAAATCCATGTTAGCCAAGCGAATACCCACCATTCTGCCTCCACTTACGCTGCATGAGGCACTGGAAACAACAAAAATTCATTCCGTGGCCGGAAATATTGATAGCAATACATCGCTTATCTCACAGCGGCCATTCCGGAGTCCGCACCATACCATTTCTGATGTAGCACTCGTAGGTGGCGGCACTTTCCCCCAGCCGGGTGAAATATCGCTGGCACACAACGGAGTGCTTTTTCTTGACGAACTACCGGAATTCAAACGAACGGTGCTCGAAGTGATGCGTCAACCGCTGGAAGACCGGAAAATATGTATTTCCAGGGCAAAATTTGCCATTGAATATCCGGCCAGTTTTATGCTTGTAGCTTCTATGAATCCTTGCCCGTGCGGCTATTACAACCATCCTACCCGCGAATGCGTATGTGCACCCGGGCTTGTTCAGAAATACCTGAGCCGGATTTCGGGTCCTTTGCTCGACCGCATTGATATCCACATCGAAATCATTCCCGTTCCGTTCGAAAAAATGTCGGAACTGAAAGAATCCGAAAGCAGCAACGAAGTACGAAAAAGAGTGGTGAAAGCGCGCGAAATACAGGAACTGCGATTCAGGGATGTTGACGGGGTGTATTGCAATGCACAGATGTCGTCGAAGCTGCTTCGTACGTATGCTCAACCCGACAAGGAAGGCAGCGAACTGCTCAAAAATGCCATGAACAGGCTCAATCTATCTGCCCGGGCTTACGATCGAATCCTGAAGGTATCGCGTACCATTGCCGATCTGGACGACTGCGAAAATATACTTCCTCAGCACATTGCCGAAGCTATCAATTATCGTAATCTGGATAGAGAAGGGTGGGCGGGATAAAAAAAACTCAGCAGATTTGATTGCTGATATTCAGTTACTTTGAATAAAGCTGAAATAAAAAAAAGACCGTAAGCCTGATGGCTTACGGTCTTTTCTGGTTATAAAAAAAGCAGAATTAATCAACCATCACTTTTCTTTCAGTATTGTCAACCTGAAGAATATAAACTCCGCTTGTCAGAGGACGGCTCACAAATTTTCCGTTTCCTTTGAAATTCTGAATAAGTTGTCCGCTGATATTGTAAAGACTTACACCTGAAACCACTCCATCAACAGTTACTTTCCTGTCAGAAACAGATACCGGATATGTAAAATCGGATTTCAATTCGTCGATTCCGGTAGCCATCTTTTTCCATTTTGCAATCGTAATATTCGCTACAGGAGTATCTTTGAACTTGTATTGACGATTAGGGATATTGCTGCCGTCAGGCTGGCATTCTTCATAAGCCCAGTCTCTGCGGTTCCAGCATTTGAATTCCACATCAGCTACCTGAGTGATTACGGCAGTGAAAGAACCGTCGTTGTTTTTAGTTGCTGGGATAGCTTCTTCCAGTTTCCATCCGTTCTTGAAACTGCCTACCAGATACACACTGTCTGTTCCTGCCGGAACTGATGTGATATTCACGGTGATATCTCCGACGTTTACAGGATCGTAAATTGCTTTGAATCCGGAGCAAACCACGCTTACTTCATTGTTGTCACCTCCGTTGCCCAAATAGGTAAAGTTACCCTGAGTCTGTTCATAAGCCCAGCTTGGACCCGATGCAAATTTGAATTCAAGCAGCTGAGGATCGATATTTGGAATAGTGTAAGTATACACTTTGCCATCCTGATCTTGACTTACGAAGGTCATTTGTTTTGTAGGTTGTTCCCAATTGGCAAATGTTCCGGTGATATAGCAGAATAATGTAGTAGAAGGAACAAGTACATTCACTTTGATATCACGCGGTGTCATCGGTGTGAAGTATTGTTTAAATGAATTGACCACAGCTCCGGTCCAACCCACAGCTCCGTAAGTAAAGTCGGCTGACGGATCACCTTGTTCGTATTTCCAGTCGGGTCCGGCCAGGAATTTGAATCCATATCCTGCATCCACATTGTCGGGTACAGAAATATCTGCTTCAAAGATTTTCGGAGAGTCAGAAACTTTTGTCATCGGAGTGGCAGATGTATTCCATCCGTTAAATCCTCCTGTGGCATAGCATACAACAGTTTGTGCCGGTACCTGTACCCTGAGTTTTACTGTCTGATTAGCATAACTCATTGTTGCAGCTGATAATAACACAGCCAGCAAAATTAAAGAATAGTGTTTTTTCATAAATTTTTTGTTTTTAAAGATTTGTAATAAAATTATTGATTATCAGATGAATATAAATATCTTTTTTATTTCTTCCAGTTACAAGAGGTCAGACTTTTAGCCGGTAAAGTGACGTCAAAATGGTGATTGCCATCATCAATAGTCATCTGTACGGAAGTGGAATTGTCATTTTGAAGAACAATACCGTAAGTTCCGTTTGGATTGACCACAGCAGTAGCAATTACACCTGCAGGCATATATCCCGAAGTTCCAATCCGTGTTGAACCACTGTGAAGCACTTTCGACATGTGTCCGATAAAGTAATAATGTGATTTTCTGTCGAGCGTTTTATAATCGGATGAGTTGATATCCACAGCTCCGAAACAGGTGGTGCATCCACCGGGACGGTTAGGTCCCCGCTTGTCATCGAGCATAAAGTTCCACACAATCACCGCCTTACTGAATCGATTCAATGCTCCGATTCCAATCTCTTTCATCGTCCACATCAGATCTCCATCGAAAGTGTAGTTCCAGGTTCCTATTGACATTTCGGTGAAATACAGATTTTTATTTGGATTTGAGTTGTGAACACGTGTCAACTCCGTACTGCTTCCTCCGTAAGCATGGTATGCAGCTCCATCAATGTATTTGGCTGCATCCGCGTCTTCGTAGATGCGTAGCGGATATCCCTGCTGATCCGGAATATTATCATAATTGAAATTGTGATCGAATACTATAATTTTAGTTTTCAGATTTGCATCTGCAAATTTAGGCCCTAATGCTGTTTTAATAAAATCGCGCTGTTCCTGCCAGGTCATATAGAGCGATGCTGAGTTACCTCTGTTCAGTGGTTCATTCTGTATCGTAACTGATTCAATTGGAAAACCTTCTTTTTCCATCGCCTGTATCCATTTTACAAAATAGGTGGCATAATCCTGATAGTATTTCGGATTTAACTGACCACTTGTCCATGAGTTATATGGTTGAAGATCAGTAAGATTATTCACTTTCATCCATCGGGGAGGTGTCCAAGGCGAACCCATAATTTTCAGTTTTGGATTTATAGCCAGAATTTCCTTCAGAATGGGGTAAATATCACGCACATCGTAAGGATGCATGGCAAAATTTTCAATTCCCGGTTCATCGCAGCAGGTGTACTCATCAAGCGAGAAATCCGAACATCCGATAGCTACACGTACATAGCTGTAACCCATACCTTTGTCAACACTGAAGGTTTCTTCCAGCAGTTTGGTCCGGTCGGCTTTATTCATTTTCAACAGATTATAGCACGAAGAACCGGTGATAGCAGCTCCAAAGCCATCGATAGTCTGAAAGGTCTGTGTGGGCTTAAGAGTGAGTGTTTTCTCGATATTCATGTTTATGCCACTTCCAAAACTTTTAGCTACCGAACTGAAAAGCATTGTCTTGTCGGCAGTGGTAATGTATGTAGCCACATCTTTGGTGCCCGGATTTCCCGTGTCGGGTGGCTTGGGGTTGTTGGTTCCTTTGCAACCGGCGCAACCGGCAAAAATGAAAATGAAAGTGCCGAGATATAAATATATTATAATTTTTTTCATTCTAATAGTTTTAGTTCAGTTTCTCTACATGTGTGATTTTTGTATTCATATCCAGCGTGATGCGATACACACCTTTGAATGTAGTATCATTACCGCGCCAGTTACCTACATTGCCGGCTTCACTACTTTTTTTCAACGGTGAATTTACAGTGTATTGCATCGAAGATTCTTCGCCGTGATCCCATCCCCGATAGTGGAAGAACTTGAAATTGCAGGTGCCAAATCCGGTTCCTTCTCCATTGTCTTCATTTTCGAGATATACGGTTGCCTGATACACTCCGTTAGATATTTTCCGGCATGGAACATAATCCAGCGGTGTATTCCAGTTCCAGCTGGTTGTAGTGGCGTAGGGTTGCGACGGGCGTCCGATTCCTGTCCCGCAAATCCACAACGCATCCGGTAAAGCCGTAGTTGGCATTGGTTCGATATACAGATAGTCTCCTGCGATGTGATAGTAGGCTTTATACATGCCTGTTTCTCCGAGGAATTTCGCTTTATTGGTTCCGGTAACTTCAAAATAATCGGGTGATAATCCATTGGTCAGGTTGGCAATTCCCTCGAAAGTAACTTCCACGTTTTTACCGAAATAGATGGTTGCTCCTCTGAATTTCGATGCATCAGCTCCCAAAAGAGAAGCGGGTGAGAGAGTAAGATCGGCAGCAACATTCATGTGAGTCAGTGGTTCAAGCAGTTTTCCGGTTACTTGCAACGAAAAGTTGATTGCATCAAAACTGCAGGAGCTGATATTAACCAACGATTCGTCCTGTACGGAAATGGGAGCTTCACCCTGCTTAATGATTGTAATCTCGTTGTTTCTCATTCCAAATACAATACCCGACCAGTCCACTCTGCCGAAAGCTGTTTTTTTAGTGGCAATGTAACAGTTGAATGTATTCGGAAATTCAATTCCACTTACAGAATAGATAAGGTTACTTTCGTCGGTCACAATCAGCTCTTTGGTGCTCAGTCCGGCAGTGATCGTAGCCGGAATGAGATAAAGTTTTGGCATTGGCGGACGATTCCCAATCGTAGTTTCAATTACTTGCTCGGTTTTGAAACCTTCTGTATTGATGGCAGTTAAGTAAACTTTTACTTTTTCTTTGTCCGGCATTCCGGCACCGAACGGAATGTGATATCTCTTTTGGATACTGGCAGATGTACCTTTCGTGCGGATGGATTCCGAAATGATAAGTTTATTGCTTACCGCTATTTTTACTTCAAGAGTTGAAAGCGGATTCGGGTCGCTCACTTCGGCCATTAATGTAATGGAGTCTCCATATTGAATGGAATTTTCAGTCACACTTGCTGTGAGAGTGGGTGTACTTTCCGGATAGTGTGTCCTGAATTCTGTCTCCTGACACGAACTTGCGATAAAAATAATCGCAAGACTGATAATATAATGTAGTTTTTTCATTGTTTGCTTATGGAAAACTGTTCATAATAAAGTCTGACAATTAATAACCCGGATTTTGTACCAGATTTGTGTTTTCATCCAATACCGGTTGCGGTATCGGGAGTAGTTCCGATTCCTGAGTGAATGCTCTGGCTTGCTTCAATCTGCCTGCATCACGCTGATTAACGTTGTTCATCACTTCCATGAGTTTGTTATGTCTGATCAAATCAAACCACCGTTGCCCTTCAAAGGCGAGTTCAAGTCTTCTTTCCAGTAAAATTGCATTAAGCAGGTTTTCTTTTGACGAAGTGCTTGAAGCATTCAGATCGGGCAAACTAACCCTTTTTCGAACGGTATTAACCACCTGAGCTGCCTCCTGAAGTTGATTTTTATGAGCCAATGCTTCTGCTTTAAGCAATAATATGTCAGCTCCGCGTAATTTGATGATGGAATTTACATTGGATCTGCATTTGTACATGAAAGGATAGCTTTTGGAATCATAATAATTAGACCAGGTAGTCTGATAATAAACAATTGATTCGTTTTTACGTTTCGTGTCGCCGGCATCATCAAATGCCTTGATCAAATCACGTGATGGTGTTACCCATTTTGCCCAGGTGAAATAAAACTCGAAATCCAGCAAATCGCGGCCAAACATCCAGGTTACCCAGTTTCCGCTTCCGGTGAAATACTGCAATTCCAGAATAGATTCGGAGGTGTTTCGGGCTTTTGCATCGGTACCGGATGCGTTCAGACCGAATAAATCGCTGTAGTTGCCAACAAGAGTTATACCGTCAGCAGCCACCTGGTTGGCAAAATAGATGACGCTGTCCGGATTTTGAACAATTCTGTCGGCATATACTTTTGTCAGCAATGCTCTGGCAACTGTTTTTGAAAGAATGGATTTATCGGCATTGTTGTTAGCAGGCGCAAACTCCAGCGAACTGCGTAAGTCGCTTATGATTTGAGCGTATGCTTCAGCCGGAGTATTTGCTTTCGGAAAGTAAAGGGGATACACATCTTTGATGTTTTCAGCAGTAATTTTGCCTGCTTCGCGGGTGATAACCGGAAAATTGCCGAACCATCGGGCCATGTCATACATCATCATGGCTCTGAATATCTTTGCTTCTGCTTTCCATTGGTTTCTTTCAGCTCCTGTCAGAGTTTGGTCAGGCACCAGGTCAATATTACTGATGATGCTGTTGGCTAATGCAATGTCTTCCAGATAGCGGTTCCAGTCACGTGCAATGACGCTGTTGCTCGCATCCAGGTTGTTGGTTTCTACAGGTACTACTTCGGCGCCTGTTGTTCCGGCATAAGCATTGTCCGAACGACATTCTGCAAAAAGCAGGTAATCAAGGTACCAGTGTTCCTGTTGCCCGGTCATACGTTGATACATACTTTTATAAACTGCCTGAATTGCTTCACGGTCTTTGTACTTTATTTCAGTTCCGGTAGTGTCTTTTGTTCCAAGGGTCCTTTCGGAGAGTTGCGATACGGGATCGTAATCAAGATTACAAGCCGTAAAGAGGATAATGAATAATCCAAGTCCTGATTTTATAATTATATTCTTCATGATTTTCGAAGTTGCTTTTTTAAAAGTTGGATAGAATTAAATATCTACATTGACTCCAAAGATAAAGGATCTTGTCTGTGGATAAGTTCCGTAATCCATTCCCTGTACATTTCCTGAGTTTCCCCATTGATTTACTTCGGGATCAAATCCGAGGTATTTGGTAAAGGTAAACAGATTTGTAACCGTTGCATAGGGTTGAAGCCTGGTAATACCGAGTTTCTTCATCCAGTTCATGCTGAAATCATATGATAAGGTAATGTCTTTGATGCGCAGGTAGCTGCCATCTTCAACAAAATAGGATGAAATTTTCATATCGTATCCTGCTTTGGGAATAGTAGAAACCATTCCCGGTCTTCTCCATCGTTCAAGTATTCTTTTCGACTGATTTTTGGCATCGTACATGCCTTCCGATTCAATTCTCGATACGTTGAAAATATCATTTCCGTATGTTCCCTGTAAAAGCACACTTAAATTGAAATTTTTGAATGAAAAATAATTTGTCATACCATAAGTGAAATCGGGATTCGGATCTCCAATGTAACCACGGTCGGATGCATTAATGAATCCATCGTTGTTTTTGTCAACATACATCAGCTCGCCGGTTTCCGGATCAACACCTTCCGATTCGTATCCCCAGAATCCTCCCAATGGTCTTCCAGGCATGTTTTTCACCGCAAAATCGGAAAGGATATCCGTTACGCGGGCATCGTAATACACCTGTTTGAAGTCAAGGCTCACCAGCATATTTTTATTGTGCGAGATGTTGAAATCGGTATTCCATTTGAAATCACCGGTGAGATTTTTGGAACTTACACTGAATTCTATCCCTTTGTTTGTCATTTCTCCTTCGTTTCGTTGAATGGATGACACAGCAGCGGATCCGGCCGGCAATGTTACCCACATAAGCATGTCACGGGTTCTTTTGAAATAGTAATCGATATTGAAAGTGAGCCTGTTCTGAAACATGGTAGCATCCAGCCCTATGTTGGTTTGAGTAGTTGTTTCCCAGGTGAGGTCTGATGAGCTTAAGCTCACCTGACTGTATGTGGGAACTGCATCTCCCTGACCCGGTTTCCACCATTCAATGCGGTTAAAGTCGTATCTTTCCAGGTAAGCGTAGTCGCCAAGTCCGTCCTGATTTCCTGTCTGGCCCCATCCGGCACGGAGTTTCAGGTCGTTCATCCAGTTGAAATTGGCCATGAATGGTTCTGAAGATATACGCCAGGCTGCTGATACAGACGGAAAATACCCCCATCGTCCGGAAGGTGCCAGTTTGCTGGAGCCGTCGGCCCGCATATTGATGGTGGCCAGGTATTTACTGTCGTAATTGTAAGACAATCGTCCCAGGTATGACATGATAGCCCATTGCGAACCGGTAGAGCCGTTTGAAGGACTTATTTTATTCGCCGCATTGAGTGTCTGAATCAAATCATTGGCAAAGTGCGATCCAAACTGATAGCTCTGCGACCAGTCAGAAACAGTGTATGAGGTTCCTGCCATCGCTTCGAAATTGTTCAGATTGATTTTCTTGTTGTAGGTTAAAATATTGTCAAGCATCATCACTTTAGTGAATGAACGGTTGTCCTGAGCTTCGCCGAATTGTCCTCTTCCGTAGCTTGTTGAGACCGGATCAAGAAACGATGTGTAGTTCCAGTAATTCATGTCGACAGTGATGGATGAACTTAATTTTAATTCGGGAATGAATGTGATTACGCTTTTTCCGGTTGCCAGCAGGCGGTGTGTGTCGTTCTTATTGTTTTTGGTTCGTGCCAGGTTTTCGAGCGGATGAGTAATGTTGCTTACCCCGTAGAATCTGTTGTAATAATGTTTTGGGTTTTCAGTATCCCATACTGGTGCGTAGGTGGGTGTGTTTATGACAGATAAAATCACACCACCGCGGTTGGCTCCGGTACCGGATATGATATCTCCTTTTGAAATGTTGTTTGAATAAGAAATGTTTGCGCTGAGAGTAAGCCATTTATACATTTCTGACTCAACCGACGATCGGAAATTGAAACGCTTAAAGGCTGTAGTATTGATGATACCTGTCTCATCTGTATAACCACCCGAAATAAAATAGTTGACCTTGTTGGATGCACCTGAAGCTGAGAGCTGATAGTTGTGTCTGATTCCTGTGGTGAAAGTTTCGTCAAACCAGTTGGTCTGATCGGTTAATCCATCCGGCAGCACAACGGAAGATTTCAGGTCGGTGAGGTATTCTTTATATTCGGCCAGATTGAGCGATTCGATTTTTCTGGAAATGTTGGTTATTCCGGTGTATGCACTGAATGAAATAGCTGAGCGGTCTTTTCGTGCTGTTGCTTTGGTCGTAATCATGACTACACCGTTTGCACCCCGTGAACCGTAAATGGCAGCGGACGAAGCATCTTTCATTATTTGCATACTCTCGATATCGTTCGCCGAGAGGAAATCGATGTTGTTCATGGGTACTCCGTCAACCACATACAGCGGATCGTTACTGGCATTCATGGAAGTAGTACCTCTGACACGTATCACCATACCTGCACCGGGCCGTCCGTTAGGCTGAATTACCTGAACTCCGGCAGCTTTACCTTGTATGGCTTGTGCAGCTGAAGTGATGGGGCGCATATCCAGGTCCTCTGTTGATACTGAAGAAACAGCTGTGGTTACGTCTTTTCTTTTTGCTACACCGTAACCGATCACTACAACTTCTTCCAGTCCTTTTGCTTCTTCGGTGAGTATGACGTTGTTAACTAACTGACTGCCAAGAGGTAATTCGCGGGTAACCATTCCTACGTAAGAAAATACGAGCACATCTCCCTGTCTGGCAGCGATGTTGTATTGTCCGTCGATGTTTGTTACTACACCGGTAGTGGTTCCTTTGATCAATACGCTCACACCAATCAGAGTTTCTCCGCTGGTGTCAGTCACTGTTCCCTGGTAATTACCGCCTGACTGACCCCACGCAGTTGACTGTTGGGAGAAAAACATCAGCAGTAAAATCACGAAGGAAAATAAATGCTTTTTGTGTGTTTTCATACGTATATGTTATTGTTTTTGTGTTTCTGTTAAATACCTGAAAATAGCTGACAAACCGGTTTTACTTAAAGTTTAAAAAAAATTGATTTCGAAAGTAATGACCTTTGACCTTTTTTTATAAAACAAGATTTTCTGTCAAAACGTTTAAGCAAATATACAGTATGTTGTTACGAAATAATCCGTTAGAAAAAGATTAAGGGGATAAGGAGGGAGTGAATATGCAGAATATCAGATGTTTGTATTATTTTTGGGGTGTAAAAAAGTGGATGGGAATATCAAATATCGGAGCTTTTGATTGACTATTTTGTAAAAGTACCGATTTTTTTCACTCTCGTTTCGAAATCGTTTCTGGATATTCTGGCTTTGTTTTTTATTTTAGCGCGGTAGTTGTAAATCGTATTGGCCGAGTAATGCAGCAGTTCGGCTATTTTAGCGCTATTGTCTATTCCCAGCCTGATCAAAGCAAAAATGCGTAATTCCGTATTTAATAATTCATCTTTTTTTAGTAAAATTTTTTCTTCATCCAGCAACAGATTGTTGAATTCGTGAACAAAATCCGGATAAAGCTGAAGAAACGAGCGGTCAAAGTTTCTGTAAAAATCTTTCAGCTCATTGTCCATGAAGTCTGATGATTTAGCTTCCTCAATCACTTCAATTTGCTGTCCGTTAAGAAGCTTTTTACGAATTGTTTTTCGGTATGCATCCATTTTGTCTATATACAACGAACACAGCGAAAGAAAATGCCCGATGTACTCTTCTTTTACCTGATTGGATTCCGACAGTTCGGCATTTGTATTACTTATTTCATCGTTTATTCTGTTCAGTTCCCGGTTGAGTCTGTTCAGTTCATCATTTGCCTTCAAGGTTCGTGCGTTGGCTTTTGATATCCTCCTGTTTTGTAGCAATATACTTACCACAGATGCCAACAGTAAAAAGGAAAGAATACTAATGAAAATGAGTAAGGTGCGTAATTTTTTTTCCTGCTCAGCTTTGTCTATCATATAAGCGTTGTTAATGATAGATTGCACTTCAGCTATTTGTGTAAATCTTAATCTGGCATTGAATATATTGGAGTTGTTTACGGAGTAGTTGATATAACGATGTGCCCGAATGATATCTCCCATCTTAAACATGATGTTAGCCAGCTCCCACGAAGAAGCATTGTCGGTGATTCCGAGTTTCAGATCGGCAATAGCTGATTTGAGCAGCCATTTTTGTTGAGAATGGATGTCACCGCTTTCTTTGTAGGTAAGTGACCTGAGAAATGCGAGCAGAGCATATTTCTGGCTGTTTTCAGTAGTCGATTTCAATCGTAAATCGTTAATCTCCAGCGACATTTTGAAATCTCTATTATTCCGGTAATCAGATTCCCGGATGTCAAGCAAATTATCGTCCTCTTTCTGTAGCATATTCCTGAGTTTATCCGTATATGTATTAGACACTTGTCTATATCGATTGCTCAGATCGGCATCTTTTCCATAAAACGAGAGTTCGCCGTATGTGTGTCTCATTCCGTTGTAATAATCTATTAATAACGATGGTGTTAAATCAGCTTCCTGTATCTCATTCAGAATATCCACTGATTCCTTGTAAAGGCCAATAGAAGCAAGAAAAAACGATAGCTGCAGTTTGGAGTCTGACAACAGGTTCTTGTCGCCGATTTTTTCGGCCAGTGAAATACTTTTTTTCTGGTAATAAATTGCCGAATCAGAAATATAAGGACGGAATTCTTTGTAAAGTTGTAAGTTGTGGTTGTATTGCTCAATAAGACTCAGATTCTTTTTCACCGAAATACGTTCCAAACTGTCAATCCTTTGTTGCCGTTTGTTGATTTGTGTTTCGTAATTTTCAAGCAATTGATCGTATACGAGTATCAGCGAGTCGTTTGTATGATTCTCAGCAATCGTTATTGAAAAATTCACGAAAAAAAGAATTAGTGATATCAATTGTTTGGTCATAAGTTTTGAAAAAACATAAATATGTTGTTAATGATTGACTGAATTTTACGAAAAAGATAAAATGCCAATTTAGCTTCTTCCATGTCGGCTAAAGTCTGATTTCCTTACAGGTTACAAATATAACAAATGAACCGTAACAATCATCGTTCAACATGTTCTTTTGTTGCTGTTTTAAAAGCATTTGATTGTTTTTATCTGTTAAATAGCGAAATAATGTTCTCTTGTATAATTCCACAAAGCTACACCGGACATTGCACCCGTTTTATTCATCCGCGATCCGCTGAAATTTCCCGATCTGAACCACACCGTAAAACACGAACCGCACACCAATCTGTGCAGTGCCGATAATAACTGGGATTTTTGGTCGAGCCTGCCCGAAGCGCTCCAGATCACCAGCACGATGAGCGAAAGAGGCATTCCGGCCAGCTATCGACTCATCCATAGTTTAGTGAGTCATACCTACACCTTTATCAATTTCCAAAGCCAACTTCTAAGCGTAAAATTTCATCTGGTGAATCAGCAGGGGATTAAAAATCTGACCGATGCTGAAGCCGCCGAACTCGTGGACAGAGACCGAAAAAGTCATCAGCGCGATTGACTCGAAGCCGGACTACACAGCGAAAATTACTACGAGCAACCGGGAAAACTTTTACGCCTCATGAACGACGAACAAAAGAAAGCATTTTTGGAAAATACGGCCAGAAACATGAAAGGAGTAGAGGAATTTATCAAAATACGCCATATCGGAAAATTGCTTCAAAGCCGATCCAGACTATGGCAGGGCTGTGGCTGATGCTTGCGGAATCACATACGAAAAAGCTGGTATAAAAATAAAAAAAACCTGAAATTTATTGCAACTGTTTACATCTGAAAGAACAGGGAAAATCCTCAACGGTTTTCCCCGTTTTTTGTGTTAATACGATACACAATCCGGTTTCGGATATCAATAAGTTTATACAGCGTGCTCGATTGTTCAAATCGTGCAACCAGCAAACTGTTGAAACGGACTTTATGAAGGTATTTTACCAGGTTGGAGTACCATTTCAGTGAGAATGAGCGTGTGAAAAACTGCAATAATGAAAATATAATGGTTATCCCCCAGTTAGGTGATAGGGTGACGTGGAAGAGAATGGCTTGTGCGAGGTAAAATAGCGGGAACAGCAATATACCCAATCCAAACTGCGCCGAACTGTAGAATCCGCTGTAACCAATTACTGATATTTTTCTTATCCAAACAGGAATAAAGGTTGGGAAAACGTTGGTTATCAGCCCGAATAGAAAAACCGGAAAAGTGATTATCAGCGATATGAAACGCGAGAAGCTGGTTTCATCCGATTTCACCTGGCTGAAAATGGATGATTTGAAGGAAAGTTTCCGGAGTAGCGACTTGTAGTTAACACTCAATCTGTTCAGTTCCGACATCAGTGCCGGGTCTGTTTTTTCAATTTCAACCAGTGTTTTAGCCGTTTTTTGTTTCAGCAGGAATTTTTCGTTTGTTATGTTTTGCTTTTCACCCGATTCAATAAATTCTTCGGCCATAATGTCAGTAACCGTCTGAAAACAATCGTAATACTGCGAGGTGGCTAAATCCAGCGTGAGGTCCGAAAGCCGTTCTTGAAGCACTTTTTTCACTTTATTGATTGCAACCGGCGCATTGGTTTCAAATTTCTGAATATAATCGTCGATTTCAATCGGTTTTCCGATGTTGATGATAATGGGTTTGCCGCATTTCTCCAAATCGCCAAAATGAATTCCCAGCGGTACGATTTTCACTTTTTTGCTGTCGCCGAATTCCTTCTGCGCTTCGAAAGCCAGTCTGAATATGCCTTTTACCAGCGGACGGATTTTTTGTTCTTCGCCTTGTCCACCTTCGGGCATGATGCAGATAGAATGTCCGAAACGCAACACATCGATACAATCAAGAAAAATCCGGTTGTTTTTTCCCAGGTTTTCGAAACCATCACGCATGCGGAATGCAGGCATTATTTTAGCAAAATGCATGATTTTGGCAATCGTCTTGTTCTGAAAAAAGTCAGCACGGGCCAGGTAGATTACTGCTTTGCGGCGTGGCATCAGCGATGAGACTGCCAGTGCGTCCATCAGTGCGTTCAGGTGGTTCGGGGCAAATATAAGCGCCGAATTGTCGGTGGGAAGGTTCTCTTTTCCGGTTACAATATACTCGCCATAAAACTGCCTGAAGCAAAAAACCATGTAATTTCTTGCCAGCTTATACGAAAACGTATATTCAAATATTTTACTCATAAGGTGTATTTATGACTGCAAATTTAATGATTTTTTAAAATATCAGCATCATTAATATTTGAACATATTTATAAATAATGCAAATTTACCATCTTATTTGTCAAATTCATTGGTCAAAAATATTTACCTTTGAATCCGTTTTTCCCCAACTGAAACAGCATGAAGAATAGAAAAATTGCTTTTATTTCCGTTTTTACCGGAATTTTCCTGTTTGGCGTTTCCATGGTCATCATTGGTTCAACACTTTCGGTTCTCAGGGAGCGATTCGGGATGAGCGACATTGAAGCGGGTGGTTTGTTCTCAATTCTACCGTTCGGATTGCTCGTCGGGTCGGTCACTTTCGGGCCTGTTGCCGACAAATACGGTTATCGCTGGGTGCTCACCGTGGCCGGTTTATTCTTGTCGTTCGGTTTTTTCGGCATTGCTCATGCCGGTTCGTTGTTTGTACTCCGTTCTTGTATTTTCCTTTTCGGCATTGGGGGAGGTGTGATTAACGGAGCTTCCAGCGCGCTGGTGTCCGACCTGAGTGTGAAAGAACATAAAATCACCAATCTCATCTGGCTGGGAGCGTTTTTCGGAGTGGGAGCATTTGTTACTCCTATAATATTAAGTGTAATAGAAAAATCATACTATACGCTTGTCATCGACGTGGCAGGAGTATTAAGTTTGCTTATTGCCATTCTTTTTGCCGTTATCGCATATCCTGTGACGGTACAGAAAGACAAAATCTCGTTCAAACTCATTCCTGTGTTTGTGAAAAACAGATTGTTCATGGCTCTCTGTTTTTATTTGTTTTTCCAATCCTCTTTTGAAGCCATTGTAAATAACTGGACTGTCACTTTTTTTGTTGATTTGAGGGTGGGTGAAAACAAAGCATTGCTGGCATTTTCTTCGTCGGTGCTCGGAATGATACTCATGCGTGTGCTCACGGGAAGTGTGTTGTGCAATTTTACATTTAACCGATTAATGACACTGGCACTGATTTTTCTCACTGCAGGATTGATATTACTTATTTTACCCACACCTTATTTCATTAAAGTGACCGGAATGTTTCTCATCGGAGCCGGTCTGGCGCCGGGATTTCCGGTGATGCTCGGCACAGCAGGCGAAATATTTAAAGAAGTTTCAGCCACAGCTTTCAGCTTTGCCATGCTTATTGCGCTGATTGGTAACACGCTGATAAATTACATCACAGGCGTGTTGACTGAGAAATTCGGCATGGGAGTGTTTCCTTACGTTATCATGACTGAAATTGTTGCTCTACTACTTCTATTCGTTGTTATAAGAACCTACAAACAACAGGCAAAGGAATAAAGAAAACATTTATTTTCAAAAAAAATATATATAAATTCCACGGATATGAAACATGTGAATTCTCTTGATTTATCGGTCACAAACTGGGGTGAGGTTAAAAAACACAACTACGACATGGCCATATTACCGTGGGGCGCAGTAGAACCTCACAACTATCATCTTCCGTATCTGACAGATTCAATTCTGACTTATGAAATTGCGAACGATTGCGCCCGCGAAGCCCTCGAAAAAGCAGAAGTGCATGCAATGGTTATGCCTCCGCTTTACCTCGGTGCTCAGAATCCGGGACAATGGGAATTTCCATTCTGCATCCATTTCAATTCCGAAACTCAAAAGGCCGTTTTGTCGGACATAGTGGCCTCACTTCGTGTTCAGGGATTAAGAAAACTGGTCATTATCAATGGTCACGGCGGCAATACTTTCAAACCGATGATTCGCGATTTTGCCATGAAATATCCCGATTTCAGCATCATCCAGTGTGACTGGTGGACTTTCATACCCCGAAAAGGGTATTTCGAAGAATCGATTGATGAACATGCCGGCGAACAGGAAACCTCTGTGATGATGCACTATCGTCCGGAACTGGTTAACCTCCAGACGGCAGGCGAAGGAACTCCCAGACCGTGGAACATGGAGTCGCTGAATGATAAAACCGGCTGGATGCCACGTAACTGGCTAAAAACAACGGTGGACACGGGTATCGGGAATCCTGAGAAATCGACTGCCGAAAAAGGTGAAAAGTACATAAAGGCAGTACGTGAAAAAATAGTACAACTTCTCATTGAATTAAAGAATATTTAAATTGACTCAACTTTCGCAAATGTAAGTAGTTATAATTAAAGCATTTACAATTATACTTACAATTTTCTACTTGTGATGACCTGTTCCCCTCTCCTTGGGAGAGGGGTTAGGGGAGAGGTCAAACGATAAGAATCTTTTAAACATCATTTTTTATAAACATTTGATAATCAATATTTTCGATTTTATATTAATCAGTATTTCAAACATTTATATACTTGCGAAAATTAAATAGTCGAGCCTTAAAAAGCCCATTTTCGTATTAAATTATTGTTGATTTGGTAAAACACAGCTTTTATCAAGTCAACAATTTGTATTTTAAATTCGAGCC
>SAAL01000216.1 GCA_009929445.1 Bacteroidia bacterium | reverse complement strand
CCACTGTTAACAGCTTCATTCAAATCACCATTTATTGCCCAGTCCGTAAAGCGTCCGGTATTGTACAAATAAACAGTTGGTTCAATCTGAGGTTCAGCCCCGAAGTTCATTTTCGTGATATCAATGGAAGCCGTATAGGAATTACCAAAGATATTCTGACCCAATCCGTAGTGTTTGTTGTTAATATTAAGATCTGTAGAACCGGTAACTAATGGTGCCTCGCGTGTTAGTGTGATTGTTTTATCACAATAATTCATTTTACCCGCAATGGTGTACGTAGTAGCCACATCCTGAGTGATTTCATATCCTTCGAATGCTTTCAGCATGCTGCCATTCACCAGATTCTCCCATTTAGCGTAGTAGGTATTAGTTAAATCGGGGTCGGTACCCGGTACTTTCTTGTTCCAGTCTTCGTGATACTTCCGGAGGTACGACTTGTAGAATGTCGGATCGGCTCTCACTTCCTCTACAGGAACACCGAAGTGCTGCCAGTGGTAGGAACCGTAGAATTTAACTCCATTAGTTGGACTGCCCTGTATATTGTCAGTCCATTCTGCCGGTGGAGTTTGTTTGAATCCTTTGGCATAAAGCTGCACGGTTCCCATCACAACACTGTCACACGGCTGACCGGCCAGAATAAGCGTACCGTTGGGTAAATCCTTAGCTGCCTGCACCTGTATTTTGGCCGGATCGGTTTTCGAACCATATACCTGACCTGCAACGGTCAGTGATGCACCGGCTGGTATCACAGTAGCAAGATTTGTTTCATTCGTCAGATTACCAATTTTCTTATAATTAGTTTCACCAACCGGAACTACCAGATTATTCACAGCAGGAACTCCGCCGTTGTTGGCTTCAGTAGCAAACACAATATTATCACCGGCATTGGGAACTGTACCCGATTTCCAGTTAGTACCGGTATTCCAATCCTTGCTATCTGTACCTATCCAAACCTGATCTATTGCAGTCGGCAGGGTGGTGAGATACAATGTGGCTTGATCGGTACTTCCGTCGTCGTTTTTTACGGTATAAACTACAGGAACAGTACCCACAAAGTTCGCATCAGGGTCAAATGTATAATCTCCATTGGCATCAAGAGTGATTGTTCCAACGCCAGAGATAGTGCTTGCAGTTCCCGGAGTTAAATTGGTGGTTGTTCCACCGATAGTTACGCTTGCTCCGGTTACTGTAAGTCCGGATACCGAAGAAATATCGTTTGTCAACACATTTCCGTTCATCGTTTCATCTTTGGGCTTTACGTTGGCATCATCGTTGGCATTAATATTAGCCAATGTCGCTGCTGCGGGTAAAACCGTTACATTGATAATGCTGGAAGCCGTACCGTTGTTTCCATCACTTATTTCGTAAGTGAATGGCACATCACCTGTGTATGAAGTGTTTGGAGTGAATTTAAGTTCTCCCCCTGTCACATACGCAGTACCAACAGCAGTGCCATCTGCATTGTATATTGTTTGAGCAGTAGTGGAAGCAGTGGCTGTTATTTTATGTCCCTGCCCGTCTTTAATTTCTGTAATAGTAAGTGTGGTTGACGCATCGGGATCAGAGTCGTTTGTCAATGGTTTTACCGTTACTTCTACTTCTTGTTTGGTCGTCGCTACATCGTGGTTAGCTACCGGCGGATTGTTGGTTGAAGAATTATAGGCTGTTGCTACTTCAATATAGAACTTCGCATTATCAGTTCCGCCCTCAGCATTGGTTGCAGTATATGTGATTGGCGGTACTGGACCTGAATATCCTACTGCAGGTGTAAAGGTATAGGTACCGTCTGAATTGACTACAATTGTACCTTCGGTCATAGTTAGAGTTGCAGATCCACCAGCTGGAATTGTTGTCGGAACACCGTTTACCGATATTGTCGTT
>SAAL01000108.1 GCA_009929445.1 Bacteroidia bacterium | reverse complement strand
TTATTAGGAAAAAAAATCGGAATGACATCCGTTTTCAGTGCCGATGGTAAAAATGTACCATGCACTGTTATCGAAGCAGGTCCTTGTGTTGTTACTCAAATTAAAACTGTAGAAACTGACGGCTACGCAGCTGTGCAATTAGGTTTTCAGACAAAAACCGACAAGCACACAACCAAAGCAGAAGCAGGTCACTTCAAAGCAGCAGGGGTAACGCCACAGCGCCACTTGGTTGAGTTCAAAGAATTCGAACAAGAATTCAGTCTGGGTGATGTAATCACCGTCGAAAATTTGTTTGAAGCTGACACATTTGTGGATGTTGTCGGTACTTCAAAAGGAAAAGGACACCAGGGTGTGGTAAAACGCCACGGATTTGGTGGAGTAGGAGATGCTACTCACGGTCAGCACAATCGTCTTCGTGCTCCGGGTTCACTCGGTGCTTCGTCATGGCCATCACGCGTAATGAAAGGTATGCGCATGGGCGGACGTACAGGCGGCGACAGAGTAACAATGCAGAATTTGCAGATAATAAAGGTAATTCCGGAACATAACTTACTGGTAATTAAAGGATCAGTACCCGGAGCTAAAGGTTCAATCGTAATCATCAATAAATAACCATGGAACTGAATATTTTAGACATTAAAGGAAAAGAAACCGGAAAAAAAGTTTCATTAGATGATACTGTTTTCGGTATTGAGCCAAATGACCATGCTATTTATTTGGATGTGAAACAATATTTGGCAAACAAACGTCAGGGGACACATAAATCAAAAGGAAGAAGCGAAGTGGCAGGTAGTACACGTAAGCTTGGTCGTCAGAAAGGCAGCGGTGGCGCTCGTCCGGGCGATATCAAGTCACCGATACGTGTAGGTGGCGGACGCATATTCGGTCCTGTACCACGCGATTACAGCTTCAAACTGAATAAGAAAGTAAAACAGCTGGCACGTAAATCAGCTCTTTCATACAAAGCCAAAGACAATGCCATCACTGTGCTTAGCGAACTCAATTTCGAGGCTCCAAAAACAAAAGATTTTGTAGCAATGATGAAAAATTTGCAGGTAGCTGATAAAAAGACACTTTTCGTTTTGTCAAATGGAAATAAAAACGTATATTTGTCGGCTCGTAATTTAACGAAAGTGAAAGTGCTAACAATTTCAGAATTAAGCACTTATTCAATCGTTGGTGCAAATAATATTGTATTTACTGAAGAATCGGTTGCAGCAATAGAGCAAACATTTAAAGCATAAGGAGGCAAAGATATGTCAATAATAGTAAAACCAATCGTTACTGAAAAAATGACTCAGCTTGGAGAGAAGCTGAATCGTTACGGCTTTAAAGTTGCTAAAAATGCCAACAAGATTGAAATCAGAAAAGCAATTGAAGAAATGTACAGTGTAACCGTTACCGATATCAATACAATGGTAGTACCTCCTAAAAAGAAAGTCCGCTATACCAAAGGCGGTTATACCAAAGGAGCTACCAATGCTTACAAGAAAGCGGTAGTTACACTCAAAGAAGGCGATACAATAGATTTTTATAGTAATATCTAAAAAATTAGAAATCTGAAATTAGAAATTAGAAAAAGGAAGTCCATTTGCTGGGAAGCAAATGCTTCTAACTTCTAACTTCTAACTTCTAACTTAAAAAAAATAAATGGCTGTACGTAAATTAAACCCCACCACACCGGGGCAAAGACACAAGATTATTGGTACATTTGACACAATTACTGCAAGTGCACCAGAAAAATCACTTGTTACAGGCACACGAAAAAGCGGAGGTCGTAACCACGATGGTAAAATGACCATGCGCTATATCGGGGGCGGTCACAAGAGAAAATACAGAGTAATTGACTTTAAACGTAACAAAGATGGTGTGCCTGCTACAGTGAAAGCTATTGAATACGATCCAAATCGTTCGGCTCGTATTGCATTGCTTTATTATGCTGATGGCGAAAAACGTTACATTCTTGCTCCGAACGGATTGCAAGTGGGTCAAGTAGTTCTTTCAGGCGCAGAAGCTGCTCCTGAAGTAGGTAATGCATTGTTTTTGCAGGATATTCCGCTTGGTACCGTAGTTCACAATATTGAACTCCGTCCTGGTCAGGGAGCATCAATGGCTCGCTCAGCAGGTACATTTGCACAATTAACTTCGAGAGAAGAAAAATATGTAATCGTAAAATTACCTTCAGGCGAAATCAGAAAAGTACTTTCTACCTGCAAAGCAACTGTTGGAAGTGTAGGAAACTCTGACCACGCACTGGAAAGATCAGGAAAAGCAGGTCGTTCTCGTTGGCTTGGACGTCGTCCACGCGTGAGAGGTGTAGCTATGAACCCGGTTGATCACCCCATGGGTGGTGGTGAAGGCCGCGCTTCAGGTGGACATCCACGTTCACGTAAAGGTTTGTTGGCAAAAGGATACAGAACACGTCATCCGAAAAACCAGTCAAACCAGTATATTATTGAAAGAAGGAAAAAATAATCAGAAAAATTAAGTAAATAATATGAGCCGTTCGTTAAAAAAAGGACCATTTATCAACGTGAAGTTGGAGAAAAAAGTGCTGGCGATGAATGAAAGCGGAAAAAAATCCGTAATCAAAACCTGGTCACGCGCTACAATGATATCACCTGATTTTGTAGGTCACACAATTGCAGTTCACAATGGAAATAAATTTATTCCCGTTTACGTAACCGAAAACATGGTAGGACACAAACTGGGCGAATTTGCACCAACTCGTATCTTCCGCGGTCACGGTGGTAAAAAGAAATAATCCATTGAAAAGTTTAAAGTAAGAAAAAAGTAAAAAATTTCGATACAATGGGTCAAAGAAAAAAAATATCAGCCGAAGCAAGAAAAGAAGCTAATAAAACGCTATATTTTGCCAAGCTTAACAATGTTCCAACATCACCACGCAAGATGCGCCTTGTGGCGGACATGATCCGTGGGATGGAAGTGAATAAAGCTTTGAGCATCTTAAAGTTCTCAAACAAAGAAGCTTCTTTCAGAATGGAAAAATTGCTAAAATCTGCTATCGCCAACTGGGAAACCAAAGTGGAAGACAAAGCAGAAAATGCTAATTTATATGTAAGTGCAGTATATGTTGATTCAGCTACCATGCTAAAACGTTTGCGTACCGCTCCTCAGGGTCGTGGTTATCGTATCCGCAAACGCTCAAATCACGTAACACTGTACGTGGATACCAAAAATACTAACGACAACCAAAATTAAGCAAGATGGGACAGAAAACAAATCCGATAAGTAATCGTTTAGGAATCATCCGCGGATGGGACTCTAACTGGTATGGTGGCAACAACTATGGCGACACAATACTGGAAGACAGCAAAATCAGAAAATATCTGAACGCCCGCCTTGCTAAAGCCAGCGTATCACGCATCGTTATCGAACGCACACTGAAACTTATTACAATCACCGTTTGCACCGCACGTCCCGGTATCATTATCGGAAAAGGCGGACAGGAAGTTGATAAGTTGAAGGAAGAATTGAAGAAAATTACCGATAAGGAAGTTCAGATCAATATCTTCGAAATCAAACGTCCGGAACTCGATGCCGTAATCGTAGCCAACAATGTAGCCCGCCAGGTGGAAGGAAAAATAGCTTACCGCAGAGCAGTGAAAATGGCTATCGCTTCAACCATGAGACTGGGAGCCGAAGGAATAAAAATTCAGGTATCAGGCCGTCTGAACGGTGCCGAGATGGCGCGTTCCGAAATGTATAAAGAAGGGAGAACTCCTCTTCATACCTTCAGAGCAGATATTGATTATGCTCACGCCGAAGCACTCACAAAAGTAGGATTGATAGGAATCAAAGTATGGATTTGCCGTGGTGAAGTATACGGTAAAAAAGACCTGGCTCCTAATTTTACATCTGCCAAAGAAACAGGTCGTGGAGGATATCATGCCAATGAACGTTCTGACCGCGGTGGAAAAGGTTTCAAAAAGAGAAAAAATAACAGGTAATAAATGCATTTGATTTAAAATATTATGTTACAACCTAAAAAAACCAAATTCAGAAGACAGCAGGACGGACGTTTCAAAGGAAACGCACAACGCGGAAATCAGCTGGCTTTTGGTTCCTTCGGAATAAAGACACTGGAAGCCAAATGGCTCACAGGTCGTCAGTTGGAAGCAGCTCGTGTTGCCGTAACCCGTTTTATGCAGCGTGAAGGACAAGTATGGATCCGTGTATTCCCGGATAAGGCAATTACCAGAAAACCTGCTGATACCCGTCAGGGTAAAGGTAAAGGAAATCCCGAAGGATTCGTGGCTCCCGTTACACCAGGACGCATCCTTTTCGAAATCGAAGGAGTGTCTTTTGATATAGCTAAAGAAGCGTTGAGATTAGCAGCTCAAAAACTGCCGGTGGCCACAAAATTTGTGGTAAGACGCGACTATGATTACACATCTAAATAATAGCTTAAGAAAATGAAAACAAGTGAAATAAAAGAATTAACTGACAAAGAACTTCTTGAACGTTTAGATGCTGAAAAAAACCATCTATCACGCATGAAGATGAATCATGCCATTTCTCCGCTTGATAATCCGTTGCAAATTAAAGATATTCGTCGCAATATTGCACGTTTTGCTACCGAATTGCGTCAGAGAGAAATCAACAAATAATAATTAGATTCTGATGGAAACAAGAAATTTAAGAAAAGTAAGAACAGGTGTGGTTTCAAGCAACAAGATGGACAAAACCATCACTGTAGCAGTAAAATGGAAAGAAAAACACCCTATTTACGGAAAATTCGTAAATAAGACCAAGAAATATCACGCTCACGACGAAAAGAATGATTGCAACATTGGTGACACTGTAACAATCATGGAAACACGTCCGCTGAGTAAATTGAAAAGATGGAGATTAATCCAAATAAACGAAAGAGCTAAGTAAGAATTATGATACAACAAGAATCAAGACTCACAGTAGCTGACAACAGTGGTGCAAAGGAAGCACTTTGTATCCGCGTGTTAGGAGGTACCGGAAAACGTTATGCAACTTTAGGCGATATTATCGTCGTAACAGTTAAAAACGTAATTCCCTCGGGCGACATTAAGAAAGGAACTGTATCAAAAGCAGTAATTGTACGTACCAAAAAAGAAGTACGCCGCGCCGACGGTTCTTACATTCGTTTCGATGACAACGCCTGTGTATTATTAAATGCAGCCGGTGAAATCCGCGGAAGCCGTATATTTGGTCCTGTAGCCCGCGAACTGCGTGCAACAAATATGAAAATTATATCACTTGCACCTGAGGTGCTTTAACCAATGAAAAAATAGAGTGATGAGTAAATTACACATTAAAAAGGGTGATACAGTTTATGTTAATACCGGTGTTGATAAAGGTAAAACAGGACGCGTACTCGAAGTTCTCGTTAAAAAACAACGCGCAATCGTAGAAGGTATCAACTTGGTGTCAAAACACACCAAGCCCAACGCTAAATCTCCTCAGGGAGGAATTGTGAAACAAGAAGCAGCCATTCATATTTCAAATCTGAATCCGGCCGAAAAAGGGAAACCTGTTCGCATAGGACGTAAATTGAATACTGAAGGCAAACTGGTACGTGTTTCTAAAAAAACAGGAGAAGAAATTTAATATGGAAACAGCAAGCTTAAGAAAAGAATACAAGGAACGTATCGTTCCGGCGTTAATCAAAGAATTTGGATATTCCACTGTGATGCAGGTTCCAAAACTTGAAAAAATCGTGTTGAACCAGGGTTTGGGAGCAGCTGTGGCTGATAAGAAAATTATCGAAACTGCTGTGAACGAAATGACAACCATCACAGGACAGAAGGCTGTTCAAACCATTTCGAAGAAAGATATTTCAAATTTCAAACTTCGTAAGAAAATGCCTATCGGTGTACGCGTAACTTTACGCGGAGAACGTATGTACGAATTCCTCGAACGTCTGGTTCGGGTAGCTTTACCGCGTATACGTGACTTCAAGGGTATCGAAAACAAACTGGACGGACACGGAAATTATACCCTGGGTATTACCGAACAGATTATTTTCCCTGAAATCAACATTGACAACATCAGCAAACTGCTGGGTATGAATATCACATTCGTCACTACTGCCAATACCGACGAAGAAGGTTTTGCACTGTTGAAAGAATTTGGATTACCATTTAAGAAAAACTAATTAAACAGGATACAATGGCAAAAGAATCAATGAAAGCCCGCGAGGTGAAGAGAGCTAAAATGGTTGCTAAATATGCTGCTAAACGCGAGCAGCTTAAAGCCGAAGGCGATTACGAAGCATTACAGGCAATTCCAAAAAACGCATCACCCGTACGTTTGCACAACCGTTGCAAATTAACCGGTCGTCCGAAAGGATATATGCGTCAATTCGGCATCTCACGCATTCAGTTTCGCGAAATGGCTTCTAAGGGCTTAATACCCGGAGTAAGAAAAACAAGCTGGTAAAAGCCCCTCTAAATCTCCCCGAAAGGGAGACTTTATGTAAGCAAAAATTATCAGACAAACTATAAAAAATCGGCTCTTATATTGCCCCCTTTTAGGGGATTGAGAGAGCGTTAAATATTGTCCCTGAGTAGGGATCAATTTAAAAAACAAAAAAATGACAGATCCAATTGCAGATTATTTAACCCGGTTGCGGAATGCTATCAAAGCAAACCACCGTGTGGTGGAAATCCCCGCATCCAACTTGAAAAAAGAAATGACCAGAATATTGCACGAAAAAGGCTATATTCTGAACTACAAATTTGTAGAAGAAGGTCCTCAGGGCACAATTAAGATTGCCTTGAAATATGATCCGGTTAACAAAGTTAACTCAATCAAGAATTTGAAAAGAGTATCCACTCCGGGTCTCCGTCAGTATGTAGGCTATAAAGATATGCCCCGTGTACTCAATGGATTGGGAATTGCTATTCTTTCCACTTCAAAAGGTGTGATGACAAATAAAGAAGCTGTTGACCTCAAAATCGGCGGTGAAGTGTTGTGTTACGTTTATTAATCAGGGAGGAAAGAAGAATGTCAAGAATAGGAAAATTGCCAATAGAAATACCGGCAGGTGTTACCGTGTCAGTTAAAGACCAGACAATTACTGTAAAAGGTCCTAAAGGAGAATTGAACCAGACAGTAAGTCCGAATGTAAAAGTTGAAATCGAAGGAAACGAATGTAAAATCATACGCAACGAAGACGACAAGCAAAGCCGTGCCGACCACGGATTGTATCGTTCTTTGATCAACAATATGGTTGTAGGAGTTTCTCAGGGGTATGAAAAAGTTCTTGAACTGGTTGGTGTAGGATACCGCGCATCCGGTCAGGGACAGGTTTTGGAACTCTCATTAGGATATACTCACCCGATTTTTCTGGTTTTACCCAACGAAGTAAGTGTGGAAACCGTAAGTGAACGTAATCAAAACCCATTAATCAAACTCAGAAGTATCGACAAACAATTGCTGGGTCAGATTTGTGCCAAAATTCGTTCATTCCGCAAACCTGAACCTTACAAAGGCAAAGGTGTTAAATTCCGGGGTGAAGTTATTCGTCGTAAAGCTGGTAAAACAGCAGGTAAATAATCTACGTAAACTTGTGAAACAATGAGTGATAAAATAAATAGAAGAAGTAAGATAAAAGCCCATATCCGTACCAAAATCACGGGCACTGCAGAAAGACCGCGTTTAACCGTATTCAGAAGTAATGCACAGATTTACGCTCAAATTATTGACGACGTAAAAGGTGTAACATTAGCATCTGCATCATCGCTGGGAAGCAAAGATAAAGTGACAAAATCAGAGCAAGCTGCGGCAGTAGGAAAACTGATTGCCAAAAATGCTTTATCAGCCGGAATCAATGAGGTAGTATTTGACCGTAACGGTTATCTGTATCATGGAAGAGTAAAACAATTAGCTGACGCTGCACGCGAAGGTGGACTTAAATTTTAATCAACGATGGCAACAAAAATGAATATAGTGAAAACTACCAACGATCTGGAACTGAAAGACAGACTGGTAGCAGTAAACCGCGTGACTAAAGTTACAAAAGGAGGACGTACGTTCAGTTTCTCTGCTATTGTAGTAGTTGGAAATGAAGATGGCATAGTAGGATGGGGACTTGGTAAAGCTGGTGAAGTAACCGCAGCAATAGCTAAAGGTACAGAAGCAGCTAAAAAGAACCTAATCAAAGTTCCTGTACTGAATGGAACCATTCCTCACGAACAAATCGCAAAATTTGGCGGAGCCAGAGTATACATTGAACCTGCAACCAACGGTACCGGAGTAAAAGCCGGTGGTGCTATGCGTGCCGTACTTGAAAGTGTGGGTATTACCGATGTACTTGCAAAATCAAAAGGATCATCCAACCCTCACAACCTGGTGAAAGCCACCATACTGGCATTAAGCGAATTGCGTGATGCTAATCAGGTAGCTCAAAACAGAGGTGTATCACTTTCTACAGTATTTAACGGATAAAATCGAAAGCAATATGGCAACAATAAAAATACAACAAGTAAGAAGCAGAATCCGCTGTCCGAAAGATCAGAAAAGAACGCTGGACGCATTGGGTTTGAAAAAAATGCATGCCGTAGTTGAACATGAAGCTACTCCGCAGATTCTGGGAATGGTAGCCAAAGTACACCACCTGGTTCAAGTAATAAAATAAGTAAAAAAATCGTCATTCTGACTTAAAAATATTTAGATAAAATGAATTTAAGCAATTTAACTCCCGCAGCAGGATCTGTAAAAACTCGCAAAAGAATTGGACGAGGTTCGGGCTCCGGTATGGGTGGTACATCTACAAGAGGACATAAAGGAGCAAAATCACGTTCCGGATATTCACGCAAAGTAGGTTTTGAAGGTGGACAGATGCCTATCCAAAGACGTTTACCAAAATTCGGATTCAAAAATATAAACCGTGTAGAATTCAAAGCTATCAACCTTGAAACTCTTCAGGTGATAGCCGACAGTAACAATCTTACCAAAATAGGATTAAACGAACTGCGCGAAGCCGGTTATATCTCAAAATCTGCGATGGTAAAAATTCTTGGAAAAGGTACCCTAACCGCAAAACTCGATGTAGAAGCCAATGCTTTTTCAAAATCAGCTGAAGAAGCAATTGTAGCTGCCGGTGGTTCTGTAGTAAAAATTTGATGGCATGAAGAAGTTTATAGAGACTTTAAAAAATATCTGGAGAATTGAAGATCTCCGTAACAGATTGATTACCACAATAGGATTTGTGTTGATATATCGTTTCGGATCTTACGTAGTGATACCGGGTGTAGACGCCAATGCGCTGGCCGCATTGAAAAGCCAGACCAGCGGTGGTATCATGGCATTGCTGGATATGTTTTCCGGTGGAGCCTTCCAAAATGCATCTATTTTTGCATTGGGTATCATGCCTTATATCTCAGCCTCTATCGTTATTCAGTTGCTTACGATAGCAGTTCCTAAATTTCAGAAACTGTCTCGTGAGGGTGAAAGCGGAAGAACCAAGATGAATCAGTACACACGTTATCTGACTGTGGCCATTCTGATTCTTCAAGGACCTTCATACCTGGCTAACTTAAAAGTTCAAGTAGCACAGGCCGGTTCAACATTGCCGAGCAGCTTCTGGTTTATGGCCAGCTCTACCATCATCCTGATGGCAGGTAGTATGTTCGTAATGTGGTTAGGTGAGAGAATTACAGACAAAGGTATTGGTAACGGTATTTCGTTCATCATCATGATTGGTATCATTTCTCGTTTACCGGGCGCTCTGATTCAGGAGTTCAGTTCACGTTTGGCCGATTCAGGCGGTGGTGGTCTTGTAATGTTCTTATTGGAAATTGTAATCCTCATCGTGGTGATTATGTTTTCAATCCTGTTGGTACAGGGAACAAGAAAAATTCCTGTTCAGTATGCAAAACGCATTGTTGGGAACAAACAATACGGTGGTGTGCGTCAGTATATACCTCTTAAAGTGAATGCTGCCGGTGTAATGCCGATTATCTTTGCTCAAGCTATCATGTTTATTCCGCTCGCAATAGCAGGATATTCCAACTCTGAAGCAACTCAAACATTCTGGAGCCACTTTACCCGATACGAAAGTTTTTGGTATAAT
>SAAL01000018.1 GCA_009929445.1 Bacteroidia bacterium | reverse complement strand
GAAACATAGTGAAAAATATCGAAGATATTTTTAAACTATTGTAATCGAAATTAAATAAAACAGCACGAAAATTCAACAAAATAAGACTATTGTTCTCTATGTTTTAAAAGTTGAGACGAGTTCTTTTAAAAATCGGGAACAAAATTACAGAAATAAAATGAATTGTCGAAGCCGTGAAGATGAGATATTATTAAAATCACCTTTTGATGTAAACATCCTTTGCTTAATTTTGTTAAATAATGAAACGATGAACCACACAGAAATCAAATATACGATTGAAAAACTAACTCCACTTTACTACTCTGATTGGAAGGAAGAGTTGCTCGAATTATACTTGCACGCTTTTACTACCGGTGAATTTGCTCAGTATGTAAGGCGTGAAGATGCCTCCGAAAAGTTGGATGAATTTCAAAGAGTCGGCAGCGGAGCGGTTGCCTTCCTCCACGGAAAACCGGTTGGTGCTCTGATGGGTGTTCCTTTTACATCCGATGCAGAATTTCCTTTTGCGAATCATCCTGAAATTCCGGTGAAAACGACCGCTTATATAGCCGAACTGATGGTTCATGTACATGTACGAGGACTGGGAATAGCCTCAGCACTTATTCATGAATATCTGAAAAACGAAACGTTGAACGGAGTCACCGATGCCGTTATTCGGGTCTGGATTGAAAATATTCCGGCGGTGAAATTGTATGAAAAGCTGGGATTCCGACGAATTGAAGAAATTACACAGACAAAATACAAATCGGAGACTGAAACCTTCGAAATGCAAAAAATATATTTACATAAAAAATTATAATAATGGAGCATTTAATAACCCGAACCATTGATTTACAGCACGGTAATCCCGACGAAAAGCGAAAGGAAATTCGCGATTATTTCCTCAAGACATGGGAGATTGACGAGAAATTGTACACCCAGCTGAAATCTGACGATATTTTTTATCACCGCGGCGATCCGCTGCGCCACGTGATACTTTTCTACCTCGGACATACGGCTGTGTTTTATATCAACAAGTTGATGCTGGCTAAAATGATAGATACCCGTATTAATCCGGAGTTCGAATCGATATTTGCCATTGGCGTGGATGAAATGAGTTGGGACGACCTGAACGAGAAGCACTATAACTGGCCTCAGGTAAGCGCCGTACGCGAATATCGCAATAAAGCTAAGGACCTAATCCTGAGCGTGATAGATAATGCCCCTTTGTCGATGCCGGTAACCTGGAATCAACCTTTCTGGATCATCATGATGGGCATTGAGCATCAGCGCATTCACCTCGAAACGTCGTCGGTGCTTATCCGTCAGTTGCCTTTGAACGAAGTTATTGCCGGAAGATTTGGCGAAAGATGTCCTGAAAGCGGTTCTGCTCCCGAAAATGAACTGATAACTGTGACAGGTGCAAAAGTTATGCTTGGAAAACCCGAAAATCACCCGTTTTACGGATGGGACAACGAATACGGAAAGTACGAAGAGCATGTGGAAGATTTCCGGGCATCGAAATACCTCATTTCCAACGGTGAATACCTGAAATTTATTCACGATGGAGGTTATCAGACTGAAGAATACTGGACTGAAGAAGGCTGGAACTGGCGAAATTTCAAAGAGGCTGAGATGCCTTTGTTCTGGAGAAAAAACGGGGAAGATTACATACTCAGGCTGGTGGCTGAAGAGATTCCTATGCCGTGGAACTGGCCTGCAGAGGTCAACTACCTCGAAGCAAAGGCTTTTGCCAACTGGAAAACAAAAACCACAGGAAAAATCCACCGGTTGCCCACCGAAGCAGAATGGTACAGACTTCACGAGGCAGCAGGATTGAAAGATGTGACAGACTGGCAAAAAGCTCCCGGAAACATCAACCTGGAGTATTGCACTTCACCCTGTCCGGTGGATAAATTTAAGCAAGGAGATTTTTACGATGTAGTGGGCAACGTGTGGCAATGGACCGAAACACCCATAACCGGCTATCCCGGCTTCAAAGTGCACCCGTTGTACGACGATTTTTCTACTCCGACTTTCGATGGAAAACACAATCTGATAAAAGGAGGATCGTGGATTTCCACCGGAAACGAAGCCACCTCACACGCACGATATGCCTTCCGCAGACATTTCTATCAGCATGCAGGTTTTCGCCTCGTAGAGTCCGCGCATCCGCTGGTAATACAAAGCAACGAATATGAAACCGATCAGGAAGTTACCCTTTCGTGCGAATCCAACTGGGGAGATTCGTTTATCGCAGCTCCCATTTTTTCGAAAGTACTTGCCCGCCTCGTAAAGGATGTGGCAGGTGACAACCGCACACTGCGTTTACTCGATTTGAATGGCGATTCCGGAAGGCTGGCTTTTGAACTTGCCCAATATTACGACGATGTAACAGCACTCGACTTTACTGCCCGGATGATACGTATTCCCATCCAGCTTCAGGAGCAGGGATTCATGCGGTATGTGATGAAGGATGAAGGCGAATTGCAGTTTTTCCGCGATGTAGTTTTATCGGATTATGGACTCGAGTCCGGAAAGAACAATATCCTCTTTATGCAGGCTGACGCTATGAATCTGAAACCATTATATTCCGGTTATGATATCATTGTGGTTCCGAATCTGCTCGAAGAACTGAACAATCCGATTTTATTCCTGAAAAAAATACACGAACGCCTGAATAATAACGGTTTACTCGTTATTGCGTCCACGTATGAATGGGATGATACGATAACAACACGCGAAAACTGGCCGGGAGGTTTCAAGCAGGATGGCGAACCGGTGACTTCGCTCGATGGAATCAAGCAGATACTGAGTGAAAAGTTTGATATCTTCGGAGACCCCATTGATCTGAATATTTATCAGAAATTATCCAGCCGGATCTCTGTTCATAAGATATCTCAGGTAACCTTCTGGAAAAAAAGATAGTGTATCAATCCGTTTCATTAATACATAATTACAGAATATAACTATGTTTGGATTTTTGAAGAGTTTTGACAGAAAGGAACACCATCCGATTTTAGGCGGCCTGGATATTTTCAAATACATAGGTCCGGGATTGCTGGTTACGGTAGGTTTTATCGATCCGGGCAACTGGGCTTCCAATCTGGCTGCCGGAGCTGATTTTGGTTATGCCTTGCTGTGGATGGTCACGCTTTCCACCATCATGCTTATTCTCCTGCAACACAACGTGGCTCACCTCGGCATTGCCACGGGGCTTTGCCTTTCGGAAGCTGCCACCGTGCATCTGAAACCCCGCTATTCCAGGCTATTGCTTATTTCGGGCATGGGGGCATCTGTGTCTACGTCACTTGCCGAAATACTTGGTGGTGCCATTGCCCTGAATATGTTATTCAATGTTCCCATTCGTGCCGGAGCGCTGCTGGTGATGATTTTTGTGCTTATCATGCTGTTTACCAACTCATACAAAGCCATCGAAAAGTGGATTATTGCCTTCGTTTCCATCATCGGACTGTCGTTTCTTTACGAACTGTCGCTGGTGAATATCGATTGGAACAGCGCATTAACCGGTTGGGTGACGCCCACTTTCCCGAAAGGTTCCATGTTGGTGATTATGAGTGTACTGGGAGCCGTAGTGATGCCTCATAATCTTTTTCTTCACTCCGAAGTCATTCAGAGCCGTCAGTGGAACAGGGAGGACGAAACCGTGATTAAGAAACAGTTGAAGTACGAATTTTTCGATACACTCATGTCCATGCTCATAGGCTGGGCTATCAACAGCGCCATGATTCTGCTTGCTGCTGCTACATTTTTTCAAAACAAAGTACCCGTCTCGGAACTTCAGCAGGCCAATGAACTGCTTACACCGCTGCTTGGCAGCAATGCAGCCGTCATTTTTGCCGTTGCGTTGCTTTTTGCCGGCATTGCCTCCACTGTGACCTCGGGCATGGCTGCGGGTACCATTTTTGCAGGTATGTACCGTGAACCTTATGATATAAAAGACAATCACTCGCGCCTTGGTGTCGGTATTTCGCTGGTCATGGCTTTTCTTATCATCCTTCTCATCAGCAACCCATTCAAAGGACTGATTATTTCCCAAATGATCCTCAGTATTCAATTGCCAATTACCATTTTTTCGCAGGTTTACCTTACTTCTTCCGAAAAAGTGATGGGAAAATACAAAAACCGAACTACTACCCGAATTGTACTCTATGGATTAGGTGTACTGGTTACAGTTTTGAATCTGGCTTTGGTAGTGAGTTTTTTCACATAGACATTACAATACAACTGAATGATAAATCCAGTTTTGTTATTTCAAAAGTCCTTTTCTTAGCGGAAAAGGATTTTTTTTATCTACAATGATTCTAAATTTTATATTTTATTTACACCAATTTTACATTGAATAAAATAAATTTATAATTTTGTTTACAGGTAAATTATTTTCGAAGTTGGTTGTTCCATTTTGTATGATAAATTAATAACAACAGGTATGCTCGAAAAAATTATTGGATACAGTCTGAAATATAAACTGATAGTTGTTCTATTCACGTTTGCCATTGTTGTATTTGGTTTCTATGCCATTTTCAACATACCGGTGGGTGCAGTGCCCGATATTACCAACAACCAGGTGCAGGTTATTACCACTTCCGGCAACCTCTCCACGCAGGAAATCGAACAGTTTATCACTGCTCCCGTGGAGTTGGAGATGGCCAATCTGCCGGGAGTGAAAGAAATCCGATCGGTATCCAAGTTTGGGCTGTCAGTGGTTACCATCGTTTTCAAGGAGAGCATGGGAACTTACCTGCCCCGAACACTGATTGCCGAGAAAATAAAGAGTGCTTCGGCCAAAATACCCGAAGGATTCGGTACTCCCGAAATGGGACCAATTACCACCGGACTGGGTGAAATTTACCAATACGTGCTGGACGTAAAACCGGGCTACGAAGACCGGTACTCTCCCATGGATTTGCGCACCATACAGGATTGGATTGTGCGACGTCAGCTTTCGGGTATTGACGGTGTGGTGGAAGTAAACAGCTGGGGCGGATACCTCAAACAGTACGAAGTAGCGGTAAATCCATCGAAAATGCAGGCACTGGGTGTCACACTGATGGATGTTTTCGGTGCTCTTGAAAACAACAACAGCATTTCAGGAGGTGCATACATCGAAAAGAAAAGTGAGAGTTACTTCATTCGCGGCGATGGTCAGGTCAGAACGCTGGATGACATTCAGCATATTGTAGTTAAAAATCAGGGAGGAATTCCCGTGATGATAAATGATGTGGCACAGGTGCATTTCGGATACGCGAATCGTTTCGGAGCCATCACAGCAAATGGTGAAGGCGAAAAAGTGCTCGGACAAATCATGATGCTGAAAGATGCCAACTCCAAGCGGGTAATCAGCGAAGTGAAAAAAAGGGTGGATGAGGTTCAGAAATCACTCCCGGAAGGTGTATTCATCAATCCCATACTCGAACGCAGTGAACTGATTGGCAAAACAACGCTGACTGTACTTGAAAACCTCTTGTTCGGTTGTATTATCGTTTTTCTGGTGGTATTGCTTCTGCTTGGCAATTTGCGCTCAGCACTGGTTATCGCTTCCATGATACCGCTGGCATTGCTGTTCACTCTTTCAATGATGTTCGTTTTCGGAATTGATGCCAACCTGATGAGCCTGGGGGCACTTGACTTTGGAATAATAATTGACGGTGCTGTGATAATCGTTGAATATATCGTGGTGCAGCTTACGGCCGATAAATTGAAATTTAAAGATATTTCGGCCGAAGAACGACAAAATCTCAACAACAGAATAACACAGATAAGCGCATCGAAAATGATGCAGTCGGCCATTTTCGGGCAGGTAATCATCCTAATCGTATTTATTCCGATACTATCGCTGCAGGGAGTTGAAGGCAAAATGTTTCGCCCGATGGCCATGGCATTTGGATTTGCCATCATAGGAGCCATGATTTTTTGCCTCACCTGGCTGCCTGTAATCTCATCCCTGTTTCTGCGTCCGCTTGATTTGAATAAGAAAACGTTGTCCGACAGACTGCTTGGTTTTGCCAGAGCTACCTACGAACCCGTTTTGAAATGGTCACTGAACAAAAAAGTCCTGATTTTTACCCTTTCATTTCTTACGTTGATATTTTCTGTCTTTCTTTTCAGCCGGATGGGAGGAGAATTTATCCCGACGCTCGACGAAGGTGATTTTGTAATACAGCCTGTACTGAAAACCGGCACATCGCTCACCAAAACCATAGAACTTACCACACAAATGGAAAACATCCTGAAGGATAAATTTCCGGAAGTGGAAAAAATAGTTTGCCGCATCGGCGCTGCCGAAGTTCCCACAGATCCGATGTCGATGGAGGAAATTGATATGATAATCCGGCTGAAACCGAAAGATACCTGGACTTCGGCCAAAACGAAGGAAGAACTCGCAGATAAATTCAAGGAAGCGCTGAGTGTTATTCCCGGTATCGACTATGAATTTACACAACCCATTGAAATGCGTTTCAATGAGTTGATAACAGGAGTTAGGGCTGATATCGCCGTAAAATTATTTGGCGATGATCTGGATTATCTGAGCCAAAAAGCCGATGAAATTAAGCACCTGATAGAAAAAGTGGATGGGGCAGGCGACGTGATTTTGGAAAAGACCACCGGACTTCCGCAAATGAATGTAACTTACAACCGGTCGAAAATTGCATACTACGGAACCGATATCAGAACACTCAACAGTTATCTGGCTGCCGCTTTCGGTGGTGAAATTGCCGGAAATGTATTTGAAGGCGAACGTCGTTTTGATTTGGTTGTACGTCTGCAGCAGGCTTTCAGGACCGATATTGACAATATTCGCCAGCTTCCTGTGGCATTACCCAACGGAATCCAGGTGCCTTTAAGCGAACTGGCAGAAATCAATTTCTCAGAAGGTCCTGCCAAAATAAGTCGCGAAAACACCCACCGGCGCGTGGTAGTGAGCGTCAATGTGCGTAATCGCGACTTGCAATCGGTAGTGGTAGATATTCAGCAGTTGGTGGATAAAAACGTGAAACTCAATCCAGGGTATTACATCAGCTATGGCGGACAGTTCGAAAACCTGCAAAATGCGACCAAACGTTTGGTGTTTGCAGTGCCCATAGCGCTGGCAATGATTTTTATTTTTCTCCATTTTGCATTTAAATCCCTGAAAGATACCATACTTATTTTTACAGCTGTACCTTTATCGGTTGTGGGTGGAATAGTAGCATTGTGGATACGTGGAATGCCTTTCAGTATTTCGGCAGGAGTAGGATTCATTGCCTTGTTTGGTATTGCTGTGCTCAATGGAATAGTACTGATAGAACACCTGAAACACCTGAAAGAAACCGGAATGAAAAATATGGACGAACTGGTAAAAAAAGGCACTTCGGACCGTTTAAGACCTGTTATACTCACGGCTGCAGCTGCTGCCATGGGTTTTCTGCCAATGGCTATCTCATCCGGAGCAGGTGCCGAAGTACAACGCCCGTTGGCTACCGTAGTCATCGGTGGGCTGATAACTTCCACGATGCTTACCATGATTGTATTGCCGCTTCTTTTCAAAGTATTTCATGACGACGAAGGAATTAAATATAAAATTGTGAGAAAATTAAAATCGAAAAACTTCATTATTCCTCTGCTGTTGGCACTTTCAGGAACATTATCGGCACAAACTCCCGTTTATTCGCTCGACGAATGTATGAATCTGGCGCTTAAAAACAACAGAGCACTGAGAGCTTACCTTCTGAAGATTGATGAACGAAAAGCATTGGCAAGCCGGGTGATGGAACTGGATAAAACCACCTTTTACTACGGATACGATCAGGCTAATGTGGCAGAAAACGGACATCCGCTGCGTACATTGGGAGTGGAGCAGACGTTTCTGTTTCCAACTATACACAGCCTGAATAATAAAATGAACCGGATGGAGGTTACACAAGCCCAACTGGAACTTCAAAAACAACAACTCATCCTGAAAAAAAAGGTGGCATCTTCTTATTATTCGTATCAGTTTTTGCTAAAAAAACAACGTTATTTCAACCGGATTGACAGTATGTACGACCGGCTGAATTCGATGGCAGATACTCAGCTCCGGTTGGGCGATATCAGTGAACTGGACAAACTCAATTTGCAGGCCAAAAAACAGCAATCTGCGCTGGAAATTTCAAAAATTGCCATCGAGATACAACATGCTTATGCTGGTTTGAAATCGGTCATGCAAACCGGAGAGGATTTTCGCATAGAAGAGATACCGATGAAAATCATCACCGTAAGTAAGCCCGATATGCAGACGAGTCCTGAAATTCAACAGTACCGCCTTCGATCGGAATCTCTAAAAACAAATGTAAAAGCCGAAAGACAACGCCTGCTTCCCGATATTTCACTCGGATATTTCTACGGAAACAACCGATTCGAAAATGCACGCGGATACCACGGATTTCAGGTAGGACTGGGCATTCCGCTTTACCCGGGCGACCAGCGCTCTAAAATAAAAGCAAACCGAATTGCTACCGATGCCAACGAACTGCTCCTGCAAAATAACCTGATTCTCCTCGAAATGAAATATAACAACCTGAAGAATGAGTTGGAAAAATATAACAAAACCATTGATTTCTACAACAATACAGGTAAGAAACTTAGCGATGAAATTACCCGGACGGCAACACGAAGTTACGAAAGCGGTGAAATTGATTTTTATCAGTTGGTACTCAGCCTTGAAAATGCACTTAAACTCACGCTTGATTACTACGAAGCCGTTTCGGAATATAATCGAATTGCACTTGAAATCAATTATTTACATTCACCCGATTCTTAATGGAAAGGAATACCGGATAGAGTACGTTTTAAAATCATCTTTAATAATTCCGTTTAAGGATTAAAAAAGAGTCTATGAAAACATTCAAACATTTATTTATTTTTTCTATTGTCCTGTTGTTTTTTCTTTCCTGCGGAAAAAAAACGGAGAGCGGCAATGAATTGTCCGAAAATGCGGATGCTGATCTGATAGAAATAAGTACCGAACAGTTCAACACAAACCGAATGCAACTGGGTGAAGCAACCTTGCAGACTTTCAGTGACGAGGTAGCTTGCAGGGGATTTTTGTTTGCACCCGTCAACGGAATTGCCAAAGTAAGTACACCCATTGCCGGCACTGTAGAAAATATTCGCTTCAAAACCGGTGATTTTGTGCGTCAGGGACAGGTGGTATGCAGTGTTTCAGGAAGCGAATTTCTCAGTTTGCAGCAGCAGTTTGCCGAATCCTCGGCTGGTTTTCAGAAAGCAAAACTGGATTATGAGCGTTTGAAAGCATTGCGAGCTGATAAAATAGGAGCTGAAAAAGATTTTACCGCTTCCGAAAGTTTATATAAAGCGTCGCTGGCGAGCTACAATGCGTTGAAAACACGCATTCTGGCCCTTCGGCTCAATCCGTCGCAAATAGAAAACGGACAAATGTACACTTCTTTTCCGGTGACATCACCTATCAGCGGATTTATTACAAAAACCGGCGCTGTCATCGGTCAGTACGTGGAAATGCAAAACGAAATTGCTGAAATTGTGAATGTAACCAGTCTGCAGCTCCAACTGTCAGTTTTTGAGGCGGATGTTCATAAACTCCGGGCAGGGCAGCGAATTCGGTTTGGCATAAGCGGAAACAGCAGTCAAAACCTCAGGGCAACACTGATTGCCTTGGGAAAAACCATCAATCCCGATTCTAAAACGATTGATTGTATAGCCCGGATAGACGAAACGGATAAATCAAAATTAATAAATCAGAGCTATGTGGAAGCCATTATTACTGTAAATAACAAAGATGCAAAGGCTGTACCTGAAAGCGCAGTGCAAAAGCAGGAAAAGGAATATTTCATTTATGTGCTGGATAAAAAAGAGGGAGATAAGTTTTTCCTGAAAAAAACAAAAGTGGAAACCGGTAAGAGTAATAAAAATTTTATCGAGATTTTGAGCGGACTTCCTGCCGAAAAAGAAATTGTACTGAGTGGAGTCGAAACTCTCTGAATTTAATCTTTACTCAATCTGCAAAAATCCCCGAAACCTCAAGCTTTCGGGGATTTTTGCAGATCATGGGATGTGTTAGTACAACACCAGACAAACCGGTGCTCCCAGTTCTGTCTTATCGTCAAGCAGTTTCAGTTTACCGCTGCATCTGTTCCGGATGTAAACGGTGATGTTATTGGTTTTCTGATTGCCGACGAAAAGGTATTTACCGTCAACGGTGATGGTAAAATTTCGGGGAGCATTACCAAAAGTGGAATATTCTTCAACGAAACGCAGTTTTCCGTCATTTTTTATCAAAAAACAAGTGATCGTATTGGCTTCGCCACGATTGGTGGCATAGAGGAATTTTCCGTCGGGGCTGAGGTGAATATCAGCAGCACCGTTTTTTTTCGTGCTGTCGGTTACCAGCGTTGTTTCCTGAATTACACTCAGTTTTCCATCGTCCGAAACTGAAAATACGGTGATGCCTGCATTGAGTTCCTGCACCAGGTAAAGGAATTTTCCATTCCTGCTGAATGCGAGGTGGCGTGGTCCGCTTGCGCGCTTCACTCCGGTTTCATCCACATAACTCAATACCTCGTCGTCACTTTCGGGGTTGTATTTGTAGGTAAACACCCGGTCAGTTCCCAGGTTGGTAGCCATCAGGTACTTTCCGTCGGGCGAAAAAATAATCTGATGGGCATTGCTCGGCCCGTAACGCCGGTTTCCGAAGTTTTTCCTCGGATGTGTGATTACCTGTGAGGCTTCGCTGAGCTTACCATTCGGCAACCTGTGGAATACAGAAATACTTCCACCGGAATAGTTGGCCGTGAAAACGTGCTTGTCGGATACTGTGATATAGCACGGATCGGCTCCTGCTGCCGGAACTTTGTTGATGAAAGTCAGCGTTTGGTTTGCCTTATCAAAGGCAAATGCACTGATGGTGCTTTCTTCGCCGTGTTCGTTCACTGCATACACGAATTTCCGGTCGGGCGAAAATGCCAGATAACTCGGATTATCGCTCTCAGCCAACAGTTTTTGGGAAATAAATTTGCCTTTGCCGGAGAATGTCAGCGAATATATTCCCTTGCTTACAGTGCCACGTGTATAGGTTCCAACAAGCATGTTATAGTTTTCCTGCGAAAAACCGGCTGTTGCCATGCAAAACATGATTGGTAATATCAGTTTTTTGAACATAACTATAGAAGTTTTAAATATGAAGTTTCCAATTCAACTATTCACTCACTCTGAAGTCCCTTTTTGGAGATTTAGGGAGCTAATTCACCTGATTTAACTCAAATTCATTCCCGTAAGCGGGTATTTCAATATTCTTAAAACCATCTTTTGACAGGATTTCTCGGTAGAATTGCTGAACTTCGTATTCACCGTGGACCAGAAATGTTTTTTTCACCGCAGATTTTTCCTGACATTCCAGGAAACTCTTCATCTCGTTGTAGTCGCCGTGTCCGGAAAATGCCTCCATTCTCGTTATCCGGGCTTTCACATCGTGCATTTTTCCGAAAATAGATATTTCTTTCAGATCCGGTTCCTGAATACGTGCTCCAAGCGAAGTGGGAGAGCAGTAGCCTACCAGCATGATTGTATTGCGCGGATTGGCTATGTTGTTGGCGATGTGGTGCTTGATGCGGCCTGCTTCAGCCATGCCGGAGGCTGAAATGATAATGCAAGGTTCGTTGAGTTCATTGAGCTCTTTTGACTGTTCCACCTTCTTGATGTAAATGAGGTTATTGAAACCAAACGGATCGTGATCGCCTTCCTTTATTTCGCGTTTTACGTCTTCGTTCATCAGGTCCAGATGCATTCTGAATATATCAGTGGCATTGACTGCAAGCGGACTGTCCACATACACTTTTATCCGGGGCAGCAAACCGTCGTTGAAAAACTTATTGAGTACAAAAACCACTTCCTGAGTGCGTCCGATGGCAAATGAGGGAATAATCAGTTTACCCTTGTTCACAACGCAGGTCTCGGTGATTATTTTAAGGAAGTCTTCTTCGGTTTGTTTTTCGGTTTCATGGAGTCGGTTGCCGTAGGTGGACTCGGTGATGAGGTAATCGCATTGCGGGAAAGGCACAGGCCCGCTCAGAATGCGGTTGTGTGGCCTTCCGATGTCGCCCGTGTAAGCCAATCGTATTTTTTTTCCGTTTTCTGTAATTTCCAGATTCACCACGCTGCTTCCCAGCATGTGACCGGTATTGGTAAATTTTACGTTGATTTTGTCGTTGATGTAGAAACGGCGGTTGTTATCCACAGCAATAAACAGTTTGAGTGCCTGCTCAGCATCTTCCAGGTCATAAATCGGCTCCACTCGAGGCAAGTTTTGTCTGGCTCTTTTTTTGTTGAACCATTCGGTATCAGCTTGCTGGATGTGCCCGCTGTCCGGTAGCATAATGGAGCAAAGATTTCGGGTGGCGGTGGTGCAAATCACCGAACCCCTGAAGCCGAGTTTATAAAAATAGGGGATTAATCCCGAATGATCGATATGGGCATGTGAGAGGATGATATGATCCAGTTCGGCAGGATTCACACCTGTTCGTCGGTTCAGCTCGTCGGTCTCAAGTCCTTTTCCCTGAAACATGCCGCAATCGAGCAATATTTTCTTACCATCATCGGTGGTAATCAGTGTTTTACTTCCGGTAACCTCGCGAGCCGCGCCAATAAATTTTACTTTCATAAATTGAATAAATTAATAGTTCTTTGAAAAATTGATGCTGACGAATTGACAACATGCACTTAACTCATCAGGAATTTTGAAAAACAAAAGTAAGTTTTTTTTACCAAAGTTCGCTTTGGAAGTACGAATAATGTTTTTTTTAATGAATTTTGGGTTGTAATCTGCTGATTTGGTCGATATTTTAAATACATTCAATGGCGTAATTTGTATTTTTCTTTATCTTTGAACTCTAAATCTCAAAAAAAAATAACCGAATATGAAAAATAATGACATTCGTGTGGATCTTGAAATAGAACTTGAGAGCAATCTCTTTCAGACACTTGAGGGTAAACTGGTGGAAAAAATCATTGCAGAAGCAAATTACGAACCGGAAGAAAATATCTGGAAAAATATACTGGAAGGTCACAGTTTCAAGGTAACTGAAAAAATGTCGCCGAAATTGTATCACATTTTTCACGATGTAAAAAACAAACTGAATTATAAAAAAAACATCGATTTTTACATTACCAATTCTGCCGAACTGAATGCATTTGCCCTCACACGGTCTGATGATAAAGATACCGACATCATCAACATCAATTCAGCGCTTATCAGCATGTTCGACGATGATGAACTCCGGTTTGTAGTGGGTCATGAAATCGGCCATTTGATTACTCGCTATGCACGGGTAGTGCGGCTCATCAACTTCATTTTTCCGGATCCCGAAAAAGTGCCGCTCATTCTGGCTCACAGAATAGAACTCTGGCAGAAAGTTTCTGAACTTACCGCAGATCGTTTTGGATTTATAGCCAGCCCCAACGTGGAAAAATGTGTTTCAGGTTTTTTCAAAATGGCCTCAGGGTTAAGTACCGACCGCATTGATTTTGATTACAAAGCATATCTGATTGATAATGAGAAAATTCTGGAATATTTCACGCAGAACAGGAATATGTTTACTCATCCGGTCAATCCGCTGAGAATCAAAGCAATAAAGTTGTTTTCGGAGTCTTCACTTTATGAAGATTTCAAAAACGAAAAGGAATTCAACACCGACCAGGTACTCAATGCCGAAATGGACAAACTGATTGACATGCTTCAAACCATCAGCACATCGCCCATGGATGCTTTCAGAAAGCAGTTTCTGGCATCTGCAGGGCTGATTATGGCCAACATTGACAAAAATATCAACGACGACGAATATGAAAGCATCCTCGAATCGTTGAGCAATTACACGGTTTTTCCGCATGAATACCTCAGCGAAATATGCAACACAAGCACCGAAGAGGTGTTTAAATCGTCTATAACTAATATTATTCAGCAAAATCCAGCCGAAAGATTCCAGCTGCTTCAGTACATGGCCAACATCGCTATGTCTGACAACAGCATTTTCAATAAGGAAATCAATTTTCTGTTTGAAGTGGGTGAAAGTCTGCTCGGACTCACACGCAGAGAAATTGCCCAGATTCTCGCCGCAACTTTGCAGCAGGGTTTTATTCCGGAGTTGTACCGCTAATTTTTTTACCGAAAAAACTAAAGAATGATAAAAATGAAGAAATTTTCAGGAAGTTAGATTCTTTGCATGACTTTTGTTTTTAATGAACAATTCATAAAAAAATCTGACAATGAAACTGAAATCCTTTTTAATTGCCCTGATGCCTCTGATCGTCCTTTCTGCCTGTAATACCACCCGGCAGTTCAGTACCGGAAAAGAAGCATTTACACCCGAAATGCAAAAAATAATGACCGGATATCCTGAAATCACAGGATTTGAAAGGCGGGCTATTTTTCTCGAAAAATTAACTCCCGAACAGGAACAGCAACAGAAAATCGAGATTTTTCCGGGCCGTGAATTGCTGACAGACTGTAACCGGTACGGTTTGCAGGGACAAATGCTCAGCAAGACATTTCAGAATGGTCATTCATACTTCCTCTTCAATACGAACGGAGAAATCTATTCTACTAAAATGGCCTGCCCCGACGAATCCAAAGTACCTGCATTTGTAACCGGCGAATCGGTCATTACCGATTACCGCAGCGATGTGCCATTGGTAGTATATATTTCACGCTATCTGCAGGTGAAGTACTGCTTGTGGAAAGCCGGCGACGAAAAATCAGTTGCACTCAACGGAAATGGCACGCTTGCATCCGAAGAAGCCCTGCAGAATACGAATTACTTCCCCGAAAAAGCCGATTACGTAAAACACATACTTTACCTGCCGGAGCTTGAAGCCGCCGATGAAATAAACCGGAAAGTGGAGATTATACCAGGTTTATTAAGGAAAGTGGACTGTAACGATCACAGGTTGAATGGAACCTTTGAATCCGGACAAGTGGAAGGGTTTGGTTTTGATTACTGGATTTTTCAGTCCGACGGGACATACAGTTCAACCAAAATGAACTGCAGAGACAAGATAATGTCAGAAAAATTTGTAAGCAGTGAAAAAAAACTGATGGCTTACAATTCACGTTTGCCAATAGTGGTGTACACTCCTTCGGGATTTGAAGTAAACTATAAAATCTGGGAAACAAACGGAAAACTTTACTGACGACCAAAGCGTGTCATTCCGGGTGTATTTCATTCGAAAATGACCAGTGGCTGTACTGAAAAACTTTTTTTTACGAGATATAATTTACTTCGGGAATGATATCTATGCCAAACCGTTTTTTTACCGAAATCTGAACGAGTGAGGCTACAGTAGCTATATCGTGGCCTGTTGCATTACCCAGATTCACAATCACAAGCGCCTGTTTTTCGTAAATGCCTGCACGGTCAAATTTCTTTCCTTTCAGATCACACTGTTCGATGAGCCAACCGGCAGGCACCTTCACTGCTGTATCCGAAACCGGATAATGTGGCATGGTGGGGTAGTTGAGGAGCAGCATTTCAAACTGATTTTTAGGGATGACCGGATTCATAAAAAAACTGCCGGCATTACCCAGTAATGTTGGATTCGGGAGTTTCTTTTCGCGGATTTCAATCACCGTTTGTCTGATGTTTCGGAGATTGATTTCACAGTTTCGTTCCACAGATTCTTTCAGATTGGCATAGTCCAGCACAAAACAAACCTGTTTTTTCAGCCGGAAATATACGTGAGTAATGATTGCTTTTCCTTTTAGTTCTCCCTTGAAAATACTGTTCCGATAGCCGTAATTGCATGCCTTGTTAGTAAAAATCCGTGAATTAAGACTCTCTGGTTCAATGAATTCAACTTTTTCTATCGTGTCTTTTACTTCCATGCCGTATGCACCGATGTTCTGAACAGCCGAAGCGCCTACTTCACCGGGAATAAGCGACAGATTTTCAACGCCGTAATAATTTTTATCAACACAATACTCCACAAAATTATCCCACACCACACCCGAGCCGACGCGTAAAAGTACCGATTCGGCATCCTCTTCACAGGTTTCGATTGTCCTGATTTCAGAATGTAGCACAATTCCCTCGAAATCCTTGAGAAACAACAGGTTGCTTCCTCCTCCGATGTGCAGCAGGCGGTTTTGTCTGGCAGTTTCCGATTGCAGCAACTCTTTCAGTTCATCTACCGAATTATATTCGGCCAGAAAACGGGCTTTAACATCTATTCCAAATGTATTATACGACTTGAGTGAAGTGTTTTCGAGTATTTTCATCAGTTATTAATTATTTACCAGAGGTGTTGGTGGTAATAAATTGAATGATTTTTTCTTCTTCATCCGGATGAAACCAGTTGATTTCGGTATCGCGGTTGAACCAGGTCATCTGTCGTTTTGCGTATCGTCTGCTATCCTGTTTTATCAGGTTTATGGCATGTTCCAGGTCATATTCGCCGTCCCAGTGTGCAAAAAGTTCTTTATAACCCACTGTGTTGAGTGTATTCATGTGCTTGTGCGGGTAAAACCGGTGGGCTTCTTCAACCAGACCTTGTTCCACCATTTGATCCACCCGTTTATTAATGCGTTCGTAGAGTTCGGCGCGTGGACGTGTTAATCCAATTTTCAATATTCTGAAATTTCGCATTTTCTTACCTCCTGTTCTCAACTCCGAATAAGGTCTTCCGGTCATGCTGCAAATTTCAAGTGCATGCATAATTCGTTTCGGATTCTTCAGGTCTACTTCATGGTAATGTTTTTCATCCAGTCTTTTCAACTCGTTTTGGATATGCTCCAGTCCTTTTGCGGCATATTCCTTTTGCCAGAATTCACGGATTTCGGGCTTCACCGAAGGAATATCGTCAAATCCCTTGCAAATGGCATCTATATACATCATCGAACCGCCTGTTAGAAGTACAAAATCGTGTTTCAGGAATAATTCGTCCATCAGACTGACGGCATCAAGTTCGTACTGCCCGGCGTTGTACTCGTCAAATACCGAATGGGTGCCGATGAAGTAGTGCTTTACACGTTTCAGTTCATCTTCGGAGGGTGCAGCAGTGCCAATTTTCAGTTCGCGGTAAAATTGCCTTGAATCAGACGAAACGATCGGGCAAGCGAATTTCTCAGCCAGCCGGAGGCTGATGTTCGTTTTACCGACTCCGGTCGGACCAAGTATTACGATTAAAGTAGCCAATTTTTGGGATAAAACAAAACAGAAAACATTTCACAACTGAAATGTTTTCTGTTCAATTATTTGTATATTAATAAATTATGCTTTCGGATCATCAAACAAAGTGCTGTCATCGAAGTTCAAATCGCCAAATCCTTCTTCATCCAGTTCGTCGAGATCAAACTCCTCGTCGCCATAGAAATTCTCGTCGGAATGAATCTGATAAGTTTTTCCCGGAGCAATATTCATATCGAAATCTTCCGATATCTGAACGGGAGGATTGCCCGTAGAAGTTGTGCATACTGCTTCGTCCAGGTCTTTACCCGGGATCATTTCAGTGAGTACGATGAAAAATGCCCTTTCGGATATTATATCGAAAACAAACATCAGTTTCTGTTTTTCGTCGGTAAGCATTTCGTCCAGCAGCGTATCTTCCATTACCAGGTTATCGTATTCCGAACTCGACTCCATTTCAACCAATGTGATTTCCTGTTCTTTTTCCCAGTCGTCGTTACAAAGGAAAAATGAAGTCATTTGATTTGTTTCGTAATCAACGGAATCCAGAATTGCATTTTGCAAGTCGAGAAATGATGATTCTGAGTCAATCTCGATGATTCTGACAAAGTCTTCCACTTCGTCGGACAGGATGGTAAATTTGAAAATCATGATTTTTCGTTGGTTATTGTTTTCGATGTAAAATTACTGTTTTTTTTTGATAGTAAGGAAAAAAATCAGCAAGATTTGCCTAAAAAAAATCTGAGATGTTGATTTATACATCCCAGATATTGTTTTTTAATTTTTGAAAGCAGGAATTTTATTTTTTCAGCCTTTCTTCTATTTCTTCTACGTTCTTTTTGAAGTGTTTATCGGTATCCATCAAATCCATTACCTTTTTGCAGGCATGAAGTACGGTGGCATGATCGCGCTGACCAATGTAATTTCCGATGGTGGAAAGTGAGTTTTTAGTCAGATTTTTGGAAAGATACATGGCTATCTGACGTGCCTGTACAACCTCCAGTTTGCGAGATTTGGTAGAAATAGCGTCTACAGAGAGTTTGAAGAAATCGCACACCGTATCGCGAATGAATTCAATGGACATTACTTTCGGGGTAATGCTCACAATCCGGCTGATAACCCTTTCTGCCAGAATGATGTCAATAGGCATATTGGTAAGTGTGGAATGCGCCAGCAGCGAAATGAGAACACCTTCCAGGTCGCGTACATTGTCAACCACATTTTCGGCAATAAAATCAACCACATTTTCGGGTATTTCCAGTCCGTCGCGGTAGATTTTACTTTTCAGGATGGATTTGCGAAGCTCAAAATCCGGTTTTTCAATTTCAGCCGAAAGCCCCCATTTGAAACGGGTAAGGAGTCGCTGCTCAATGCCTACCATTTCGAGTGGCGAACGGTCGGCGGTAAGAACCAGCTGTTTACCCGTTTGGTGCAGGTGGTTGAAAATATGAAAGAAAGTGTTTTGAGTACCCGTTTTACCTGAAAACTCCTGTATATCGTCAATTAATAGTACATCAATTGTCTGATAGAAGTTCAGAAAGTCGTTTTGTGTGTTGTTTCGTACCGCATCGGTATATTGTATCTGAAATGTATTGGCCGAAACATAAAGTACCCGTTTATCAGGATGCAGTTGTTTGGTCATTACTCCAATGGCATTGACAAGATGAGTTTTGCCAACACCCGATTTTCCATATACGAAAAGCGGATTGAAAATTGTTTTTCCCGGATCATTGCCGATGCTTAGTCCGGCAGTACGAGCCAGTTTATTGCTTTTTCCTTCTATCAGACTGTTGAAATTGAATGAAGGATTCAGCTGAGGATCCAGTTCCGGCAGTTGTAAGCGCTGGTATGGTGATACGAATGTGCTCTGTGCAGAGTTGGATCCAAATTGTTTGGGTTTTTGTTCGGCTGTACTCGGTATTTGAGTTCCTGTGCCGCTGCTTTTATCAATCAGTACGCGGTATTCGAGTTTAGTGCCGCTGCCAGCTACACGCGTAAGAGTCATTCTGAGCAGATCGATGTATTTTTCTTCAATGTACTCCACAAAAAACTGGCTGGGAACTTGAAGTACAAATACCTTATTTTCGTACCTGACAGGAACAATAGGCGAAAACCATGTATTAAAGGATGCTTCATTAATATTATCCTTAATAATTTTCAGACAACTATTCCACAACTGCTCGTGACGACTCATAATGTAATTCAAATATATTTTTAAAAATTAGCGGATAAAAAACTCGACCGAGGCCGAGCGACTTTGATTGAAAATATTGGAGATAATGAAGGGCGATATCTCACTTACAAAATTCGATAACTTTTTTCAAATAAAAAAATGTCTTTTTTTTTTGGATTACAAAATTTGCATAAATCATTGAATACCAGTGGGTGCCGATAGATATTTGATAGTCAAATGTTTAACAGAATATATTTGTCGAATATCACTGATTTTAAGCGCATTAACAATTTGATGTTAAAATCTGGAATTTTACTCAAAAAACGTCGACATCGTTGTTTAACAGATGTTTCAACTGTATGAAAAAATAATTTGAAAAGAAAAGTTATTTAGAATGACTAAAAATAAAAACCTTTGTTATTTTTTCCCAACAAGTGAAAAATGTACGTAGCGCTTCGGATTTTCTTTGAGGTCAATAAGCAGTTTGTCGGCACTCTCAGCAGTGTTATTCAGGTTGATATACAGGTTCTTATCGTTGATGAGCATGCCCAGGCTGTTTTCATTGCTGTTCAGTTTCCGGGTAAAATCATTCAGGTTTTTTATGGTGAAATCCACATTTTCCATGGTACCTGCAAAGTCTACTTTTTTCAGGTTCTCACTCACAAATCTGATGTCGCCTGTTACGGCATTAATATTATTCATCATTGCAGGCATCTGATTACTCATCAATCCTTTCAGTTGGGCTGAAGTGATGGCCAGATCGGCTGTAGTATTTTCGAGTGAGTTGAGTGAGTTCGTGATTTGGGTACTTTCTGAGAGCGTCCGCACCGACCGTATTAACGAATCTGCCTGCTGTATTACCTGTTCAATTTTCGGCATCAGGCTGCCGGTTAAACCCGCCATCAGTCCGGAACTTGTCTGCGTGGGGAGTTTGTCGTTCTTATGGTGGGTAAACTGCTTATCGGACACGGGGCTGTACACCAGTTCAATAAATTTTCCGCCAAGGAGACCTTCGTCGGTCAGAAGCATGGTAGTTCCTACGGGTAGTTTTATGTCTTCCGAAACAGTAATTACGACCTTGAATGATTCTTTTTTCGAAAAATCGTACTGAATATCCGAAACCTGACCAACCTTGAAGCCTTTCACTTTTACCGACGATGATTTTACAAGTCCGTCAACATTTTCAAAATTTCCGTAATAGCTTGATTGTTTTTGAAATATATCAATTCCTTTCAGGAAATTCAGTCCGAAGTAAAGTATGAATATAGCTACGATCACCATTAATCCAATCTTTACTTCGCGGGTATATTTTTTTCTCATGTTGTTGTTTTTTATCTGAATCTTATTGAGAATGTGATTGCTGACGAATTACTTTCTTCGCAGAGCTTCTTCTACCGTTATTTTCTGGTTGCCTCTGAATGCTATTACGTAAGCGTAAGGGAATTTGTCAGCAATGCTTTTTCTCAATGCCTCTATCTTTTCAAATGTGGTTTCTTCACCATAGGTATATTTGTAGAATTTACCCTCTCGGTAGTAATTTACATCGTTCAGTTTTTTGAATTCCCTGCCGTTCGGATTTATTTTATTCTCTAAGGCGAAGAGCTGAATTTTATATATTACCTGATTTTCGTCAACACTGTCTTTTTTCAGGTCGGCTTTATATACCGTCATTTCTTTCGGAGTTACACTGATGCCTGTTTTTTTATCGAAATCGCGTTTGTAAGCCTCAAATGCATTATAGATAGCTTTTGTAAGCTGGTGTTTACCTTCGTCGGTATTCAAAAATTTTTCTTCGTCAGCATTCGAAATAAATCCCAGTTCTACCAGCACACTGGGTGCGGCAGATTTATGAAGCACCCAGAATCCGGCCTGACGCACACCCCGACTGTAGCGGTTAGCGTGTCTGAACTGATTTTCAATCAGCGATGCAATTCTCAGACTCTGATCGAGGTATTTGTCCTGCATGAATTCAAAAATGATGTAAGAATCCACTGAATTCGGGTCAAATCCCTGATACCTGGTTTCGTAGTCGTCTTCGAGCATCATCACTGAGTTTTCACTCATGGCTACTTCCAGATTTGATTTTGTCTTGTGAAGTCCGAGTACATACGTTTCGGTGCCGTGGGCTGACGATCCGCCGGTAGCATTGGTGTGAATGCAGAAAAAGATATCAGCTTTGTTATCGTTCACGATGTCGGCACGCTCTTGAAGTGTCAGGAAAACATCTGTGGTGCGTGTATACACTATTTTAATTTCCGGATAGTTTTCTTTAATCATGCTGCCCAACCTGAGAGCGACCGACAGGTTTATGTTCTTTTCTTTGGAATATTTTCCCACGGCTCCGGAGTCGTGCCCCCCGTGTCCGGCGTCGATAACGACAGTAAAAGGCTTCTGAGCGAATAAAAAAGCAGTAGAAATAATCATTAACATGATTATGGCTCCTGTGATTTTATAAAGTGATTTCATCTGATTCAAAATGCCTGATTTTGGGATTTATTCATTAATTAATCAAATATTGTGCAAAAGTAGCAAATTAATTGATTGAAGTCCTTATTAATAAATTCAAAAATATCAAATTAATTATAAATTTGACATCAAATTAGTTTTCAGACTTATTTTTTGCTTAAATTTGCACTCCATTTTCCAACAAGTGGGATATAAACTATACGATGCATCGCATTAAAAACTTACATAACATAAGAGTAAACGTATTAGTCTGTTTGTTAACTTGTTGCTCGTTGTTGCAATATGCAAACGGACAACAAACTAACACAAATCCTGTCCCCGTCCCCTTATCAGTTAATCAGCCGGCAGATACGCTGAAAAAACCGGCACCCAATGACACCACCAAAAAGAAAGCCGAACAGTTTGATGCTGAAATTACCTATTCGGCTTCCGATTCAATCGTATTTTTCGGTAACGGCACCGGATTTTTGTATGGAGGTACCGATGTGAAATACAAAGAAATGAATCTGAAAGAGGCAAATCTGGTTCGCATCCGGATGGATAGCTCGATGATTTATGCCTACAGTACGGTGGATAGCACCGGAACACTTTCTGGTAAGCCGATTTTCAAGGATGAAGATGCCGAATATACCTCCAACGAAATATCATACAATTTCAAACTCAAAAGAGGGTATGTAAAACAGGCCGTAACCCAGCAGGGAGATGGATTTATTATCAGCAATAAAACAAAAATTATTGACAATGATATACTTAACATTGCCCAGGGAAAATACACTACCTGTGATTTGCATGATCACCCGCACTTCTACCTTGGACTTTCCAAAGCCAAGGTGAAGCCCGGTGAATACGTAGTTACCGGACCGGCAAACCTGGTTATCCTTGATATTCCTGTTCCGATAGCTTTACCTTTCGGTTTTTTCCCGTTTAATACAAACTATTCATCGGGTATTGAAATGCCCTCGTTCGATACTGAATTTTCACGCGGATTCGGTCTGACCAACGGAGGATATTATTTTGCCATCAACGATTATATGGATTTAAGCATCAAGGGTGATATTTACCTGAAAGGCACCTGGGGCGTGGTGGCACAGACTAACTACCTGAAAAGATATAAATACAACGGCGGAGTGAGCATTACTTACCGCGAAGATGTGACCGGTGAAAAAGATCTGCCCGATTACAATAAATCCAAAAACTTCAGCATTCGCTGGTCGCACTCCCAGAATCCCAAAGTAAATCCTTTCCGGACTTTCTCGGCAAGCGTTAACTTCTCCACAAGTGGCTACAACAGGAGCAACATCAACAGTTACTATACACCTGTGAATGCCGAAAACACCAAAAGCTCAAGCGTATCTTTCTCGCAGCGGTTTCCGAACAATCCATTTTCGTTTACTGCCAACCTGGGGATTGATCAAAGAACCCGCGACTCCACGATAAGCCTGACCTTGCCCAACATCTCTATTTCGATGAGCAGAATTTATCCCCTCAAGAAGAAAAACAGAATAGGGAAGGAGCGTTGGTACGAAAAAATATCCATGTCGTATTCCGGTACCATATCCAACAGCATCACGGCCAAAGAAAATAAAATTCTGCAATCATCCCTTGCAAACGACTGGCGCAACGGAATGCAGCATTCTATTCCGATATCGGCATCTTTTAATTTGTTAGATTACATAACAGTGTCGCCATCATTCAGTTATCGCGAAAGGTGGTATATGTATTCGATTGAAAGAGCATGGGACGAAGCAAAGCAGCGAACCGTTGATACAAGAGTGAACGGATTCAAAAGAGCGTATGACTTCAATATGAATGTATCTGCTAATACGACGCTCTACGGTATCTACACTCCCAGCCGGAAATTGTTTGGAGATAAGGTAATCGCCATTCGTCATAAACTCGATCCGAGCGTGGGAATGGGATATACTCCCGATTTTGGCGATCCGAGATGGGGGTTCTGGGATACATATATGAAAACATACGCCGATCCGAAGGACCCCACCCGAAAACTGATGGAAGAAGTTCATTATTCCAGGTTCGAAACATCGATGTATGGCGGTCCGGGCAGGGGAAAAAACGGGAATGTGTTTTTTTCACTTTCAAATAACCTGGAAATGAAACTCCGTAACGACAAAGACACTACCGATACAAAGCCTACTAAAATTGTAAGTCTGATTGATCAGTTTGCCATAAGCAGCGGCTATAATCTGGCTGCCGACTCCATGCAATGGTCAAATTTCAGCGCCAATCTGCGTATTAAACTCGGTAAAGCTTATACTCTGAGTCTTAGTGGTGCATTTGATCCATATATGTATGGCGTGGGACCCGACGGAAAATCAGTCCGCCGAATCAACCAGTTGCGCTGGAATAATGGAAAATTTCCGAAGTTCATGGGAACGAGTTTATCATATAGCTATACTTTCTCCAATGAAACTTTTAAAAGGAAAGAAAAAAAAGGTGGAAAAACTGATGGCGCCCAGTCCGATTCTGATAAAGGTGCTTACGATGAAGATCCAAACAATCCAAACCAGGATCATACACTGAACGTACAAAACAAGGGTACCAATCAAAATCTGGAAAACTCCGAAGCGGATGCCGACGGCTACGAAAAATTAACTATTCCGTGGAGTTTGTCGGTCAATTATTCGGTCAGACTGGGCGATGGAGACAAGTTTGACTACGAAAAACTGGAATACAATCTCCGGCTGACACACAACCTTAATTTTTCGGGAAATATTCAGCTGACACCCGGTTGGCAAATCAGCGGAACAACTTCCTATGATTTTGAAGCCAAACAGTTTACCTACACAAGTTTCAATGTGACCCGAAATCTGCATTGCTGGACGCTTACCGGAAACTTTGTACCGTTCGGTCCTTACAAAACCTATAATTTTCGGATTGGAGTGAATTCCAGCATGTTACAGGATTTGAAATGGGAAAAACAGGGAAATCGCGAAAGTATTCAGAACAAAACCGTGTGGTATTAAGTTATAGTAACTACGGTATTTTTTTATCCGCGAAGCCGCTTGAGAATCGAAATTAAATTTATATAAAAAATTACACATTTTAAAAAAGAAGAAAAGAATGAAAATTACGAATAATGCAGTAGTAAATGCCGAATATGAACTTTTCGTTGACGGCGAAAACGGCGAACTTGAATTGATGGAAAGAGCTACGTCTGAGCAGCCACTCAATTTTATTTACGGTATCGGGATGATGCTTCCGAAATTTGAGCAAAACCTGAACGGACTTGAAACAGGCGACAGCTTTGATTTTACCATTTCAAACGAAGAAGCATACGGTCCTTATGACGATGAGGCAGTGATAGAACTCGAACGTGCTGTATTCGAAATAGACGGAAAGCTGGACGAGGAAATGGTATTTGAAGGTAACGTAGTACCACTTATGGACAGCGAAGGAAACCGGCTGCAGGCTCAGGTAGTTTCTGTAAATGATACACATGTTACAGTTGACCTCAATCATCCGCTGGCAGGTGAAAATCTGCACTTCAAAGGCAAGGTGATCGAAGTACGCGAAGCCACCGAAGAAGAACTGAACGCTCTGCTGGGAGGCGGAGGCGGCTGTGGCTGTGGTGGCAACTGTGGCGACGGCTGTGGCGACGATTGCGGATGCAACGACGATCACAATCACAGTCACGGATGCGGATGCGGATGTTAATATGACAAACAGTCAGCTGATGAATACATTGTCAATTAGCTGAAATAAAGTTTTTTCAAACTGAAATTGAAAAGGAACGTAATTTTTTATTGCGTTCTTTTTGTTTTTATGCTATTTTTGTCATCAAAAATACCTCTTATGGACTTTATTCGAATCCTATCATCAGCCGATAAGTATGCTGACGAGCTCACGGAACTTTACCTTGGTGCATTTTCCGAAAATCAGCGTCATACAAAAGAAGATTTCAGGCATCTGCTCGATACCAATAAACAATTCAACTGCAATGCCGTATTGATGAATAACCAACTGATTGGTTTTTTCCACTTTTGGGATTTTGATGATTTTCTGTTTCTGGAGCACATTGCCATAGAACCTCCGCTGCGGGGGCATAAACTGGGCGAGAAAGTGATAAAGCTGGTTCGCTCTCTGGCTGCTAAACCGTTGGTGATAGAGGTAGAGCAAGCCGAGAACTCAGTATTCGGAGCCCGCAGAATAGAATTTTACCGGCGTCTGGGATTTGAAATTGTACCGTTTGAATATCTTCAGCCACCTTATCGGGTGGGCGAAGATTATATACCACTGGAGATGATGAGCGATGATTTGGAATTTGCTTCTGAGAATTTCGAAAAAATTAAAGCAAAAATCTACAGGCAGGTGTACGGGATAGGCTGATTCATTTTGCTGCTAAAACGAAATTCTATCCATTCAGAAAACCAAGTGCTATCCAGGCCAGTCCGCTCGTCCCGGTAAGCAACGATTTCTCGTCGATGCAAAATCCTGATGTATGAGACCGACCCATATGTTGATTGGATTCACCTCTGGTTCCAAATCGATAAAAGCACGCCGGGTAACGCTGTGAGAAAAAACTGAAATCTTCGGAAGTAAGGCGTTGATCAAATTCCAGGATGTTGTTTTCGCCCAGCAATTCAGATGCGTATTGTTTTGATTTACAATTAATTTCCTCGTTGTTAATAAGACACGGATATCCTTCAGGCATTTCAATATCTACTGCGCAGCCAAATGCGGAACACGTGTCGTGAATGATGCGACCGATGTGACCGCGGGCTTCTTCCCGCCATTTTTCATCAAACGTACGAAATGTTCCCGAAAGTTTTACTTCGCCGGGTATCACGTTTGTTTCGCCATTAGCAATCAGTTTTCCGAATGTAAGCACCATGGGTGTAAGCGGCGGACAAAGGCGGCTTCGCACCTGCTGTAATGCCACCAGCGTATGGGCCGCAGCCAGCACAGTATCATTGCAGAGATGAGGTTTCGCGCCGTGTCCACCCTGTCCCTTTACAGTGAGGTGAATTTCATCGGCTGAAGCCATTACAACACCGCTTCTGAAAGCGAGCGTTCCCGTGGGGTAATCTTCAGAAATATGCTGTCCGATGATCAGTTCGGGTGTCAGTGTATCAAAAACACCGTCTTTCAGCATCAGGCTGGCTCCTCCGGGCGCTTTTTCTTCACCGGGCTGAAACACCAGTAATACGGTCCCCTCAAATTCGTTTTTCAGTTCGTTCAGCATTTTTGCAGCACCCAGCAGGCATGCCATGTGAGCGTCATGTCCGCAGGCGTGCATTACGTTGTTATTCAGCGATTTCCAGGCAAGTCCGGTTTCTTCGCTGATGGGCAGAGCATCCATATCTGCTCTCAGGGCGATTGTTTTTTTAGCCGGATTATTACCGGTAATTACTCCCAGCACTCCTGTGCCTCCAATACCCTGGCGGAATGGAATATCCATGCTTTTCAGTTGATTTGTTATGAAATCCGATGTTTCGAATTCTAGGAAAGAAAGTTCGGGATGCGCGTGTAAATGGCGGTAACAATCTACAACATAAGGAAACACGGCTTCTGAAAGAGCCTTGAATTTATCAGGAAGCATGAATTAGATGAATTAGTGGTTTTCCAAAAGAAATTGAATGCAAAGATATGGTTTTTTACAGCAATTAACCTTAATTTATACAGATAATATCATTTTGGAAGTGTTCTTAAAAACATTTTTCGTAAATTTGCATGATTTTGTATTTTTAATAAAATAAACTGATAATAAATTTATATTCTTATGATTCGTAAATTATTTTCAATTGTTGCTGTGTCAGTAGTAATTTTCACAGCAAGTGTAACAGCCCAAAAAGCTGAAATTAATTTTAGTGAAAAGACGTTTGATTTTGGTCAGATAACCGAAGATGGTGGTAATGTTTCACACGTTTTTGAGTTTACCAATACCGGAACCACCCCGTTGGTTATTCAGCGTGTGAATGCATCCTGCGGATGTACGACTCCCGAATGGACAAAAACTCCGATTGAACCGGGTAAGAAAGGCAACGTCACTGCTACCTATAACCCGATGGGGCGTCCGGGCGCATTCAACAAGCAAATTTACGTTTACAGTAATTCGACCGAAGAAATGGTCACTCTGATTATTAAGGGAGATGTAAAACCTAAATCATCTTCTGCTCAGAGTGCACCTCAGGCAAACAACTATCCGATTCAGATCGATGCTTTAAAATTGAACAGTAAAGTGGTGCAAATGAGTAATGTAGATAGTAAATCTACTCAAACCCGTACCATTGCCATGCTGAATTCTTCACCATCCAATCTCACTGTAACGCTGCCCGAGTTGCCAGTATACCTGAGCGCCAACATCACTCCGAAAACCCTGAAACCTAACGAGCAGGGTGCCATTACATTTACTTTTGACGGCACCAAAGCATCAGAGTGGGGACCCGTAGATGATAAACTTACATTGACACTGAACGGGAAAAAAATAACCGGAGATGCAAACAAAATAACGGTTTTTGCAAACGTGACCGAAGATTTCAGCAAAATGAGCGCCGAACAAAAACGGTTATCGCCCATTATAGAAGTGAAATCAAGTAATCTTTATATTGGCAATATCAAAAAAGGAAACCGGGTGCGCGGTAAAGTTAACATTAAAAATGCCGGAAATAATCCACTCGAAATTCGCCGCATCACCAATAACAACAGCGATATTATTATTCATCCCCTGCGTGCAACCATCAAAGGCGGACATACCGAGAGTTTCAAAATTGATGTTGATTCAAAGTTCCTGCCAAAAGGGGAATACAAAAAAGCATTTACAGTTCAGACAAACGATCCTGTAAATACATTCTTAACATTTACGGTAAGCTACAAAGTGATTTAATTTTTCCGTTTGTAAATATAATGCATTATCATCACAAACATCCTGAAAACGATCCTCAATTCAAAAGTTTGAATGTAAACGGGGGAGTGACAGATGTGCCTGTAATAAATCCTTACAGCAAAAAGCGGATAAAACGCCGACGACTGTCAGCCGGTGAATATCTGGAGGGAATACTGGCTGGTGATGTGTCGGTTTTAAGTCAGGCTGTAACGCTTGTTGAGAGTTCGCTGCCCCACGATCAGGAAATAGCTCAGGAAGTGATTGAAAAATGCCTTCCACATGCCGGAAAATCAATCCGGATAGGAATTACAGGAGTTCCGGGAGCCGGGAAAAGTACCTTTATCGAGGCACTTGGAATGCATATATTGCAAACCGGGCATAAACTGGCCGTACTTGCCATTGATCCGAGCAGCGAACGTACCAAAGGAAGCATTCTGGGCGATAAAACCCGCATGGAAGAACTTTCTGTTGCCAAAAACGCCTTTATTCGCCCTTCACCGTCAGCCGGCTCGCTGGGCGGTGTAGCCCGAAAAACCCGTGAAACGATTGTGCTCTGTGAAGCCGCCGGTTTTGATACCGTATTTGTGGAAACGGTTGGAGTGGGGCAAAGCGAAACGGCAGTACATTCCATGGTCGATTTCTTTCTGCTGATTCAGCTTGCCGGTACAGGCGACGAGTTGCAGGGAATCAAACGGGGTATCATGGAAATGGCCGACGGAATAGCCATCAACAAATCCGACGGCACAAACGTGGAAAAATCAAAACTTGCCCGGCAGCAGTTCAAGAATGCCCTGCACCTATTCCCGATGGCCGAATCCGGTTGGAGCCCCGAAGTAATCAACTGCTCCGCCATAGAGAAAACCGGTATTGCTGACGTATGGCAAATGGTAATAAATTACATCGGATTTGTAAAGAATAATGGGTATTTCGAAAGCAAAAGAACAAATCAATCGAAATACTGGATGTACGAAACGATCAACGAGAAGTTGAAATCCGGTTTTTACAATAATGAAACGATACAAAAACTCCTTCAGATTGCCGAAAACAAGGTGTTGAGGAATGAACAAAGTTCATTCATTGCAGCGAAGCAACTGCTCGAGAATTATAAAAAACTCTCTGATTGAACATGAATGGCTGTAAGTCGGAAGAACTTACAGCCATTCATGTTTTTTTGTTTCAGGCATCATTCATATATTTGGATCTCCGTGTTGAGTTTCAATCAATAGTAGCTCTTTTATAATAGCCATTCTTTTTTTTGTAAGATTTTTTTTAAAAACAATTTCTTTCAACTCCTTGTAATTCAGATTTTGTAACCGTTTTGTAATGTTAAACAGATATTTTTGTAATGATAAAAAGGGTTAACTCTTAAAACATAAAATAATCGTAGTATGGATCCAATTTATTTAATAATTGTCATCATTCTTCTCGGATTGGCTGTGATGGATTTAGCGGTCGGAGTAGCCAATGATGCTGTCAACTTTCTGAATTCAAGTATCGGCTCCAAAGTAGCACCTCTTTGGCTGATACTCACCGTTGCGTCTCTTGGAGTGTTGATAGGTTCACTTTTCTCCAGCGGCATGATGGAAGTTGCCCGTAGCGGAGTATTTCATCCCGAAAAACTGACATTCCACGCAGCTATGATTCTCTTTCTTGCTGTGATGTTAACTGACATTGTTTTACTGGATGTTTTCAATACGTTTGGCTTGCCCACTTCCACTACCGTATCGCTCGTCTTCGAGTTGCTTGGAGCAGCACTTGCAGTATCGCTTTTTACCATTTGGTCCAATGATTCCGGTAGTTTAGGTGAGTATATCAACAGTGGAAAGGCATTGGCTATTATCAGCGGAATATTTATTTCCATTGCTATTGCATTTGTCTTCGGATCACTCATCATGTATATTTCACGCTTGATTTTTTCGTTCAATTATAAAAAATCCTTCGTATATCTCGGAGCCGTTTGGGGCGGTATTGCACTGACAGCCATCACTTACTTTGCGATATTTAAAGGTCTGAAAGGAAGTGTGTTAGTTTCAGAAGCCTTTCTTGATTTTCTGAATAACAGCATGGGAAAAGCAATATTATACGCATTTCTCGGGTGGACGGTATTGATGGCCATTTTTCAGTTTGTTTTCAGGGTTAATATCCTTAAAATAATTGTACTGGCCGGAACAGCCGCTCTGGCACTGGCATTCGCCGGTAATGACCTTGTTAATTTTATCGGGGTTTTCATGGCCGGTTTGGATTCGTTTACCATAGCAAAAGATGTAGTAGCCTCAGGTGGCTCTATTGATACGCTGTATATGGGTGAACTGAACAAGCCTGTAACGGCGCAATGGCAATGGTTGTTTGGTGCAGGTATTATCATGGTGCTTGCCTTGTGGTTTTCAAAGAAATCACGTACCGTGACCGAAACGGAGGTTAATCTGGCCAGAAAAGGGGAAGGAGTGGAGCGATTTTCATCTTCAGCGCTTTCGCGCTCCATAGTTCACGGAGCCATGAAAATAAGCAAAGCTATTAACAAATCTACGCCACCAAATGTGAAAGAGTTTTTAGATAAACGCTTTGAACCTGTTGCGATTGAGAACAATGCGTCATTTGACCTGATTCGTGCATCCGTTAACCTCACTATTTCAGCGCTCCTCATTTCGTTGGGTACCTCGCTGAAACTTCCTTTATCAACCACATTCGTTACATTCATGGTAGCCATGGGAACTTCGCTTGCTGACAGAGCCTGGGGCCGCGAGAGTGCCGTTTACAGAATAAACGGTGTGTTGACAGTGGTGTCAGGATGGCTGCTCACAGCGCTCGTAGCACTGACTGCTTCTTTGCTAGTTGGCTTGTTTCTGATGTGGGGCGGAAAAATCGCCATTTTCGTCATGCTTGCTCTTGTAGGATTTTTGTTGTTCAGATCGGGCAAACTGCATACAAAGCGAAAAGAAAAAGAAGAGAGCAAACACGTGCAGTTATCCTCAGAAAAACAACTTGTGGCAGAATGTACAAGCGAAGTGAAAACTGTGCTTGAGGCTACACTGAATACGTTCAGCCTAACAATTGACGGACTGAAAAATGAGAACAGAAAAACGATGAGAAATGTAGTGGCTGAAACAAACAGTTTGTATGAAAAATATAAAGACAAGCGCATGTATGAAGTAGTACCCACTATTGAAACCATTCAGATAAGTGCGCTCGATTTGGAGCAGGAATATGTTCAGCTGGTGGATTATTCATTCGAGATCACCAAATCATTGAAAGCAATGGCTGAATCAAGCTATTCCTACATCGACAACAACCATACACCGTTTTCAAAAGAACAGATTGAGGATCTGAAACAAATGTACAATGCCTTGACCGATAGCTTCGGTAAATTTAGCCTGATGCTTGAAAGCAACGATTACTCGGGGTTTGATGAAATTACCCAATTGCGCGATCTGATGACTGACTTGTATGTAAAACTCACCAAAAGACAAATTAAAAGGGTAAAAGAAAATGAAACCACTACTCGCGGAAGTATTCTGTTCCTGAATCTTATCAACGAGTCGAAAATCATTGCCCTTCAATCGAGCAATCTGATGAAATCTCAGCGAAGTTTCAGCCAGCAATATTCAAAAGTAGCCAGAGAAATGAGTACAGCTGACATAGTAAAAAGCATTCCACTAACTATGTAAGGCTTTTTTACAAAATGAATTAAGTATTTCACCTCTGTCAGATTTTCGATTCTGTACAGAGGTGTTTTCACTTTCATAACCCTCAGGTATTGATTCTGCAAAATTACAATGTAGTGGTTCGGTGAAAAAAATAGCCTCAAATATTCAATCTGAGGCTATTCGGTTTCTATTTTTAAACCATTATTTCTTATCAAATATCTTTATCGTCTTCGTAGTACTGTACATACTTTTGGGCATCTTTTTCTTTGCTGTACCCATATCCGTATCCGTAACCATATCCGTAACCGTAATTTCTACCGTATCTGCCGTATGAAGTGTTCTCGATGTTGATATCATTCAGAATGATGTAGCAATGTTTGAGATTATCAGATATGAGTTGATCATTCAGTTTCCTGAAGAACGATTTGTTGGTCTTTTCACTTCTCACTACAATTAAATTTGCATCCATCATCGGCGCCAGTGAGTAAGCTTCGGCTACCAAACCAATCGGGCTTGTATCCACAATGATGTAATCGTACTTTTCGCGCAGCTCCAGAAACATGTTTTTCAACTGATCTGAGCGGATTAATTCACCCGGATTAGGTGGTACGCTGCCTGCGAGCAAAATATCGAAGTTCAGTTCTTCTTTTTTCAGAATAATTTCATCCAGCTTTTTTTCACCAATCAGGTAGTTCGTAACTCCGTCTGTTTCTTCGAGTCCCATACGCTCGTTGATACTCGGTTTTCGGATATCCATATCTATCAGGAGTGTTTTCAATCCGGTCATACCGTAAGTCGATGCCAGGTTGGTGCTGAAGTAGGTTTTGCCGTCGCCGGATTCGGCAGAAGTTACCAAAATGGCAATTTTGGTTTTCCGCTGTACAATAAATTCAATCCTCGTACGAATTACCCTGAACATTTCGGTAAATGAAGAACGGGGACGCTTGGAAGTAAGTGTCGGATCGGTATTTTTAGTATGTTTGATGGTCCCGATAAGCAGATATTTACTGCTTCTTTCAACGTCTTTCGTATCGCGTATAGTGTTGTTTAGCAGCTCTTTGAGCACTACAAACAAAGCCGGAATCAAAAATCCGATGAGCAGATAAATCAGGATTGTTCTGGATTTGGTGTTTCCGTTGGTCAGGGCAACGATTCTCGCCTTGTCCAGTATGCTGTTATCCGGACTGTTGGACGCTTTTTGAATGGCTGCTTCTGCGCGTTTTTGGAGAAAGAAGGTATAATAATTGTCGTCCACACGGTATTTTCTTTCAATTCCTATCAATTGCATTTCTTTTCGTGGCAAGGCGCTTATATCGCTTTGCACGCTGGCCATTTTACGGCTCAAATCCTGTCCTTCAATTTCCATTGAAGCCCTCATGTTTGTAATGACTTCGTTGATAGAATTTTTCAAAGATTCAATTTCGCGATTGTATTTGGCATAAAGCGGGTTTTTGTCGCTCGTTTCGTTTCTTTTGGTAATCAGGTCGTTGAACTGCTGTACAAGCGACATGAGCATCGGATCGTTCAGCCCAAGGCTGCTTGGAGCTACCACGGCTCCTGCATCGAGGTTCGTTTTCAGGTAGTTTGTCAGGTATTTGAAATAGGAGTCTCTCAGGTTGAGTGCCGATTGTTTTTCGTCGTACTGAGTAGCTTTGCCCAGAATCTCGGAAGAATGGCTTGGCAGGTCGACAATCTGATTGCTTCTCCTGAACTGAGTCATGGCTCCTTCAGATATAGCCAGTGATTTTGAAACTGTATCCAGTTGCTGGTCAATAAAATCCATTGTTTTTGAAGCTGCATCGTTTTTTCGCTCGAGATTTTCGGTCAGAAATACGCTGCAAAGTTTATTGATGAAATCGATATCACGGTCGGGAGTTTCGCTGGTGAGTGAAATGCCAAGAACCGATGAGCCATCCTGAATAAATCCTATCTGGAGTCGCGACATGAAATCGCTGATAAGCGATTCTTTGCTACGGAATCTGAAAAATATCTCACGTCGGAGTATCTTGTTGCTTGTAGGCTCAACAGTGATAAAGAATAAATTGTGTTGAATTGGAATTCCAAGACGTCCTTTGGCATTCAGGGTCTTGTCAATCGAACCGTTTTCGTCGGTTATTACGTAGGTTCCGTCGGTATTGATGCTCAGTTTGAACAATACACCGTAAATTTTTGGATCAATAAAATCGGCATTTATTACAATCGGGGTTTCGTTGTATAAATTCCGGGTTTTGAATCTGGATTTGGTAATGTAATCCACCGAAAGGAACGGGATGCTGTCAATCACCCGACTAATCAGATCATAAGATGTCAGAATCACGGTCTGATTATCCACATTGCGGTAGCCGGGTTGAACGCCAAATCCCTGCATGAATGCCTGAGAGCCGCTGTACCTGTTTTCTTCAATGATAATGGTACCTTTGGACTGGTAAGATTCTATCCATGTCCTGTTTTTGAGGTATGCAGCTCCCAAAGCCAGGATAACGAAAAGCAGGAACAAATACCAGTAGTGTAAAAATAAAAGAAGCCATTCTTTGAGTATGAAATCAGATTCTTCGTTGTCGGAAAATTGAGTGTATTGATTGCTGTTTTTATTTTCTTCCATAATGTTAAGGGGATATAGAAAGGGTTAAGTTTTTAGAGGTAAACTGATTAGTTGTTATTGACTTTTGTGTAATAAAATACAGTGGTAAAGAGCGAAATAGATGAAGTAATGAGTCCGAGTAAGGTTGTATAATTATTTGATTTATAAAAACTTGCTGATTCTTTTTGAACATAGATCACATCATTCGGATAGATGTAATAGTATTTGGAATTGATTACCGACTTGGGTCGGATGTCAAACTCCAGGATTTCAGTTTCTCCGGTTTTTTCGCGTAATATCCTGATATGTTTGCGGTCGCCGCTGAGTGCTATTTCGCCCGATTGTGCAAGTGCTTGATAGATAGTCATTTTTTCTCTGTAAATCGGGAAAATTCCGTTGCCGGCTTCACCAATGACAGTATAAACTTTATTCGAAAGTGCAAGTTTTACTTCAGCATCGGGAATTATCTGTTTGAATCTTCTCTGAATTGCTTCCGTGGCATCATTGATAGTCATGCCTGCAACTTTTACAGAGTCAACAAAAGGCAAATCAATGGTGCCATCCTGATATACCCTGTATGAAATTCCCTGTTGCTGTGAAGCCGTAGAACCAGCATCGATAAGTCGTACAAAATCCTCATCGGTACTTGTCACTCTGAAAATAAGTTCATCGTTTACATGAATTTTATATTGCTCGTAGTCTGCTTTGGCGTATTTGGGGAAAGATTTTGAATCCTGCCACAGGCTTTTATCCCTCTGTGTGTAGCACGAACTGAAACCGATTGCCACGAAAATAATCAGTAACGCATGAATCCATTTAGTTTTCATATATTGATGTGTAAACATATCTTATACCAGTTTAATTTCAGTTGGAAGTAGTTACGGGAGCTGGTTTTTCGGGTACTGCCAGGTAATAGATCAACATTCCGAATGAAAATGTGGAAAAGAGTGTAGATAATGCCGAGCCGAAAGATGTTACTGAGAAAAACTGAGATTTAACATCCTGAATATAAATAACATCGTTAGGCTGGATGTAGTAAAACTCTGAATTTATTATATCCTTGCTACGAATGTCGAACACTTTTATCTGCGGTCCGTTGGGCGTTTCGCGCAACACCTTGATTTTGCTTCTGTCGCCGAAAGTACCGATATCGCCTGCCATGGCCATGGCCTGAAAGATATTCATTTTCTCGCGCATGATGGGGTATTTCCCGTTTATTCTGCTTCCAATCACGCTGAAATATCTTCCCACAATCCGTACATCCACCGAACAGTCGTCTTTCATGGTGGTTTTTATGGCGTTTTCCACTGTTTTCTTAGCTTCGCGAATGGTTTGTCCGGCCAGAAACACATCACCTACCAAAGGAAGGTTTATAGCCCCGTTATTTTTCACCTGATAAGTGTACAAGTCGGTGTAATCCGAGCCGGATTGCATTGTGCCGCCCATCATCATCTGACTGCTGCTTCCGTTGAAAATCGTATTAATATCTTTATCGGGTGAATATACTCTGATATAGAGTTTATCAGCACCGGAAATATTGTATTCTTCGTATCCGATATCGCCTTTGTAGGCAGGTATAGCGCCTGAGGGCTTTTGCAGGTAGTTTACCTTACGGGCTGTGATACAAGAACTTAATATTCCTGCAACTAACATCAACGTAAAAACGTATAGAAGTTTGCTGCGTAAAACTTGTTTATACATCTTGGTTAAACGTTTTTCAATTTTTATCACAAAGTTATTCAAAAATAAGTATCTACAAAAAAAAAACAAATTTATTTGAAGATTTTGACCGGAAGGATAAATGATTCCTGATTAATCAGCAAATTTCATACTAAGAACATGTAATTTGATTCGATGTAATTTTGAATTAAATATGTTGCTTTTGTTCAGTTATCAGTAACTAAATAAATGTGTCTCCCTAAAATACTGATTCCTGTAGAAAGCGGAATGATAAAAAAACGGATTATCGACAACGTTTCTACATTTACTATTTACACGATTCATCCCAAAAAAACTCCCGATCACTTATGGTAACCGGGAGGATATTAAAATTCAAAAACTAAATAGAACTTGTGCTGAATGTAATAATGATTATTTTCCTTTTTCGAGCAGTAAGGTTCGGGTAGGCTGATCGCAAACTTCAGAAGGGCCAAAATACTGAATAGGACCGGGATAGATGAAGTCCGATGTTTCGTCCGACCATTTATCACGGTATTTTTCGAAGAATTTGAAAGGTTCCCCATCCAGACGTACCAGGGCTTTCTGAATAACCGGTTTCATTTTGCCATGACGGCGCTCCATGTTCATCATCATGGTGATAGGCACTCCACCTGCTATCCATTCAGATGCCGGAGCTGTGAGGTTTCGCACCGAGGCCATGTATCCGGTTTTACCAGCATTGATAAGCACCGAAGCCACCACTCCGAGAGAATAGGTATAATCTGCATCAAAATTGGATGGGATGGCGCAACGTCCTTCGTATCCGAAGAAGTGATTGATTGCAGAGAATTTTCCTTTGTATTTTCCTTCGGCTTTCAGGTGAGCCAGTCTTTTAGCTACCATTTCGATTAGCAGCTTTTCGGTTTCAATGAGCGAAACCTGCACATTTCCGTGTGGATCACGGTCCAGGGTGAGCTGACGGGCTATTCCTTTCGGTAAACTCCGGTAAACAGCCGTACTCTCAGGATTAAGCACTCCTTTTACATACTCACGTCGTTCTTCGTCAGAGGTCATCGCATTGAAATCGTCGTTATCGGCCAGCATGTCGTTCAGGTCGGCAATAAGCTTTTTCATGGCAGGAATAAATTCGATCAATCCTTCGGGAATAAGTACGGTGCCGTAGTTCAAACCCGATTTTGCACGTATTACGATTATATCTACAATGTAATCCACAATGTCTCTTAACGTCATGTTTTTCGCTTCAATTTCTTCAGAAATCAATGCAATGTTGGGTTGGCTTTGCAGTGCACATTCCAGTGTGATATGTGAAGCCGAACGACCCATCAGACGGATAAAGTGCCAGTATTTTTTGGCTGAACTGGCGTCGCGCTGGATGTTACCAATCAGTTCGGAATAAACCTTACAGGCCGTATCAAAACCAAACGATGTTTCGATCATCTCGTTTTTCAGATCACCGTCAATCGTTTTTGGGCAACCAATCACCTGAATTCCTGCATCGTGTTGTTTGTAATATTCAGCCAGTACACAGGCATTGGTGTTTGAGTCGTCCCCGCCGATAATAACTATCGCTTTGATATCCAGTTCTTTGCAAATTTCCTTTCCTTTCTCAAACTGCCATTCTTCTTCCAGCTTGGTGCGTCCCGATCCGATGATGTCAAAACCACCCGTATTGCGGTAGTCAGCAATAACATCGGCAGTCAGTTCGGTGTACTGATGATCAACCAAACCGCTGGGGCCACCCAGAAAACCGTATAATTTGCTCTCGGGATTCAGTTTTTTCAGGCCGTCGAAAATGCCACAAATTACGTTGTGTCCGCCGGGAGCCTGTCCGCCCGAAAGAATAACGCCCACATTAACAGGCGGATAATCACTTTTTTCACCTTTTACAAATTCAATGAGAGGCATCCCGTAGGTATTTGGAAACAGTTTTTTTATATCTTCCTGATCTGCAACTGATTGTGTTACTTTGCCCTCATGGATTGCTACGTCTCCGGTGAGTGAAATCGGTACTTTGGGCTGATAGCTTGAACGGGCAATCTGCAGAGGACTCTTAGTCATTGGTTTCATAATAGAAATATTTTTTATTGTTTTGATATTCAAATGTTTGAATTTTGTAAAAATTCCATGCAAAAATACACCTTTTTTTAATATAATGAAAGAAAATAGTACCTGATTTTTTACGACTTTTGTGTCGTTTTTTGTGAAAATCAGTATATGATGAGATTGTAGCTGTAAATTTATGAAAAATCAATGTTATTATCCGGACATTTTATTGTATCTTTGCACCCGATTTAAAAACAACTTATGCGTTGTGGGTAAAAATCTGAATTGTGCTGTCAATCAGACAGTTGGATATCTTCAAGGTACACGTTTCCCTCCCGGGAACTTTTCTTATTATACTTACTAATAGCTGAAAGCGTTTGATTTTTGCTTTCACGGGGCTTCGGATTACCGCTCAGAACGTGTACTAATAAAAAACAATAAATGACATTTAAAGAACTCAATTTGAGAGCTGAAATACTTTCGGCTGTCGAACAACTGGGGTATGAACTACCTATGCCTGTACAGGAACAGGTAATTCCGTTTATGCTTACGGAACAAGCTGATTTAGTGGCGCTTGCCCAAACCGGAACCGGTAAAACTGCTGCATTCGGACTTCCGATACTAAACATGATTGATGTAAAACGCCGCGAGGTGCAGGCGCTGGTACTTGCACCCACGCGCGAGTTGTGTATCCAGATTTCAAACGATATGAAAGGATATGCCACCAATATGACTGATGTACACATTGTGCCGGTGTATGGCGGTGAAGATATACGTAAACAGCTCAAAGAACTGGACCGGACACCACAGATTATTGTGGCAACACCCGGACGGTTGATTGACCTCACTGAGCGGGGAAAAATTAAACTCGGAAACATCAATTTCCTGGTTTTCGATGAAGCCGACGAGATGCTCAACATGGGTTTTAAGGATGATATCGAAACCATTCTGAAAGAAACTCCCGAAAACAGACGCACACTGCTCTTTTCTGCAACCATGCCTGCTGAAATTCAGCGCATTGCAAAGCAATATATGCATGATTATCAGGAAATTACTGTCGGAGTGCGCAATTCAGGCACTGAAAACGTTGAACATATTTACTACATATCACAGGCTCGCCAGCGATACCTGGTGCTGAAACGGATTGTGGATTTGAATCCGGATATTTATGGAATAGTATTTTGCCGTACCCGTCAGGAAACCAAGGAAGTTGCCGAAAAACTGATGCACGATGGATACAATGCCGATGCGCTTCACGGAGATTTATCACAGCCTCAGCGCGACTCGGTGATGCAGAAATTCCGAATCCGCAATGTGCAGTTGCTGGTAGCCACCGATGTAGCGGCACGTGGGCTCGATGTGAGCGATCTGACTCACGTAATCAACTACAACCTGCCTGACGATGTGGAAATTTATACTCACCGCAGCGGCCGAACCGGACGAGCGAATAAAACCGGTATTTCTGTTTCTATCATTCACTCCAAAGAGAAATTCAAAATCAAGGATATTGAGCGGATGCTGAAACGGAAATTCGAACAACGCCAGATCCCGAACGGGCTGGAAGTGTGTAAAAAGCAACTTTTCTACCAGATAGATAAAATGCAAAACGTGGATGTAAATGAGGAACAGATAGATCCCTACATGGCTCAGATAATGAATCAGCTGGAATACCTTTCGAAAGAGGAATTGCTGAAACGATTTGTTTCGCTGGAGTTCAACCGTTTCCTAGATTATTATAAAAACGCTCCCGATCTCAATATCCCCGAACATGCACCACGTGAAAGAGATGGCAAAACGGAACAGAACAATGGTAAGGAAAACGGAAACCGGCGTAATAAATCGGGTAACCGCGTAAGGTTGAAGATTAATCTTGGAACCAAAGAAGGAATGAATCCGCGAAGAATTCTGGGTATCATCAACGATATTACCGATGATAAATCCATCAACATCGGCGGGATAGAAATTACCAACAAATTTACGTTCTTTGATGTGTTTGAAGATCAGAAAGACAGGGTTTTATCAGCTTTTGAACAGACACAGGATTTAAATGTATCGGTAGCAAAAGGTAGCCGCAGTTTTTCAAATGATGAAGACAAAAAAGATAATCCGCGGGATAAGCGATCAGGTGAAAAACGTAATTCCTTCAGAAACGAACGGAAATATGAAGGCGGAAAACATAATTCATCGAGAAAGAGAGAAACTGCCTATTCAGCCGGTTCTGAAAGTGATAAACCCTGGAGAAACAGAAGAAGATAAAACATCAGTCATACTTTTTCTTTTAAAAAACATAAACACAGCCAGAACACAAAATATTGGCTGTGTTGTTTTTTAAAAAAGAATAATGCATTAAGTGGATTCAAATTCGAATTACGTACAACTTTTTTGATTAGAAGTATTGTAATATATGAACCATCGACAATTAGAATACAAAAAAAAGGAGAAAACGCTTTATTATTAACGTTTTCTCCCCAACCAATCTAAAATTAACACGAAAAGCAATGCAATATCAATTTATTTTTTGATGATTTAAAAATTATCTGTTCTGAACGGTACAACAGGCAGTTCGCGGGTGTTGGCCAGATTTCCGGGCAGAAAATTCCTGAAGCCATACCGGGCAGCAACCGGCTCGGGTATCTGCCCGTTGGAAAGTATGATTTTCAGATTATTGTTGTCAAGCCTGGCTTCTGCAGGTAAAAATACCTTGTCGCTGCCGCAAATTTCAAATCCACGAATGTCGTTTTCGCGGTTGAATCCATCCTGAGCGTAGTTGAATGATAAAATGATCCTACCGTCTTTTACCTCCATTGATTTGTATTCAGGTCCGTGTGCAGCGATACCTTTGAAATTATAAGTCTGATTTAATGCCAGATAAGCCAGTCGTTTTCCCACATCGATTTTATTTTTCGGGTGTATGTTGGTTTTTTCGTATTCCTCCACCAGGTCGTTGGTCGAAATCATGCCGCTGTTTGGAATGATGAATTGAGACTTGAACTGTGCTTCGCGCAGCAGTGCGCCCGAAATTCCGGATTCGCCGTCGCCATAGATCCAGGGAGCAATATCTGCATAGTAAAAAGGCAGATTTCCCAGTCCCCGGTCTTTTCTCCAAAGTTCAACCATTTTTGCAAAACGAACGGGATAATCTTCGTGTTTACCCACGTTGGACTCGCCCTGATACCAGATAAATCCTTTAATGGTGAAGTTGGTGAGTGGTTTCAACATACCGTTGTACATCACCAGCGGACGTTTCCATTCTTCCACTGCTTCAATACCTTTTTTCGATAAATCGATGTCGGCGTAAGTTTCAAGAATTTCCCGGTTTGTCCAGCTTTCAACCCTCGAACCACCCCAGCTGCATACAATAATTCCAACCGGAACATTCAGCGTCTTGTATATCGTTTGTGCAAAATGATATGCCGTTGCACTAAACCAGGGAGTGTTTTCGGGGTTGCTTTCCATCCATTTTCCTTTTACAGTTTCCTGCGGTTCGTAAGCAGCCGTTTTGGGAGCAGTTGCAAATCGGATTCCTTTGTTTTGTCCCGAAAATGCAATGGTTTCGTTTGCACCCTGAATGGGGCAGTTCCAGAATCCGTTCAGGGGCATTTCCATGTTGCTCTGACCCGATGCCAGCCATACCTCGCCAATCAGAATATTTTTCAGCGTGAGCACTTCTCCATCAGAGAAAGTGAGTGTCTGAGGCGTAAAAGTTGCTTGTGGTGTTTGAATACTGGTTATCCAGTTACCTTTTTTGTCTGTTTTTACGGTTGTAGTCATTTTCATCCACGATGGCTGAATCTTCACCATACTGTTTGGACTGGCTTTTCCCCAAAGTTTCACACTGGTGTTTTGCTGCAACACCATATTGTCGCTCAGGATATCGGGTAAAGTTACTTTAGCGATAGCCGAATCGGCAACGAAACAAAGAATTAACAATACTAATAATTTATTTCTCATTGATGTATGTTTTGTTGTTTAACAGATTTTTTTTCAAAACGGATGAAGAATATTTTTTTAATTTAACGGCTTATTTTCTAAGATTACCATTCCGAATGGCCTCCCTACTAATTTTTCCCCACGGTTTTATAAGTTCATCAGTCCAGCCTCCTGTTGATTCGGCGCGCGGCAGCAGCATGGAGCAGGTTTCGTTTTTGTCGGACAGCGACCATACAACCCAGCTTATTTTGCGGTCTTCCATCCAGGTGAGGAAAGCATTCCATTCGGCAGGATCGAGCGGTCCATCGCCGGTAGCTTCCATGCCTGCGCATTCCGACACAAATATCGGAATACCTTTGGCCATTGCCGCATCGGTACGGTCGCGCAACCATTGTTTGTGTGTTCCGGCATAAAAATGCATTGTGTACATCAGATTTGTTTGTCCGGCAATCGGATCTTCGGCTACCAAATGAATATCCTGATCCCAGTGCGGCGAACCAACGAGAATGATATTGTCGGGGTCGATGGCGCGAATGGTTTTGATAAGTTCTTCGGAATATGCTTTTACTTCGGGCCATGTGTAATAGTCGGGCTCGTTGAAAATTTCGTATATCACATTTGGATATTTACCATATTTTTCAGCCATAAGGGTGAAGAACTTTTTGGCTTCTTCGGTATGAATTTTATGACTATGGAAGTCTATTATCACATAAATTCCCTGTTTGATGGCGCCATCCACCACGCGTGTAACGCTTTCGATACCAAACTCAGGATTTTGCAGGTACGAATCGTCGGGACCCACGCCCATGGCAGCGCGCACTACATTGCATTTCCAGTCGGTAGCCAGCCATCTTACAGCATCTTCGTTGTAAAAGCGTGGCCAGAAATTGTGCCAGCCAAAACTTACGCCACGAAGCATAAGCGCTTCGCCTTTGTCGTTGCAGAGCTGAATTCCCTTCACCTGTAATGCACCATTCAGGGCTACAGGCGAGTTTTCGGGCGCTTTGTGAGCCGCCGAACAGGCTGTCATAAAAAATGAAAACAAAAGGCCAATAAAAAGCCCCTTGAGTTCCCCGTTTGGAGACTTAATTTTTTCGGTGAATTTGTTTAAATGAATTTGTTTTGATGTTTTCATGGAGTGATTTTTTTATAAGGTTATATTATATGATTATCCGCAAAGTGTCCTAATTAAAAAGTAAGATAGTTTACGTTTGATTTTTAACAAAAATAGTTTAAAAACAATTTGTCTAATTGACTGA
>SAAL01000215.1 GCA_009929445.1 Bacteroidia bacterium | reverse complement strand
CGGAAGTTTGACAGTTGAATAAGGGAAAAATCGCTTAAAGCCTTGGAATGGCTTATTTTTTTTGCTTTTTTTGAAAATAAATGTATCGCAATATGTCGCAATATGTTATAATAGAAGCAAACAGGAGGTGTCACATGCGACTTCATATCAGCAAATCCAAAAATTCAGCTTCACTTTATGTAATCAAATCAGTCTACAACAGCAAAACACAATCAAATTCTTCAAAGATCGTTGAGAAACTGGGCACAGAAACAGAGCTTAGAGAAAAACTCGACGGGAAAGATCCTTACAAATGGGCAAACGAATATATAGCCAAACTAAACAAAAAAGAAAAAGAAAACAAAAGGGAGATTCTTGTTAAGTATTCGCCGACAAAGATGATGAATAAAGATGAGCGCTGTTCATTTAATGGAGGATATCTTTTCCTGCAAAGCTTGTATCATCAACTAAATATTCATCAAATTTGCAATGAAATTTCGGTAAAGTACAAATTTACCTTTCATCTTGATTCGATCTTATCTAGGCTCATGTATGGAAGAATTCTGTTTCCTTCTTCGAAACTAAATACATGTCAGCTTTCTTCCTCGCTTCTTGAACCACCCGATTTTGAATTGCAGCATGTATACAGAGCACTAGAAGTCATCGCCAAAGAATCCGACTTCATCCAGGCTTCTTTGTACAAAAACAGCCTAGCCCTATCCAAGCGCAATGACAAAATTCTTTACTATGACTGTACAAATTACTTTTTCGAAACAGAGGAGGAAAATGGGCTGCGGCAATATGGACCGTCAAAAGAGCACAGGACAAACCCCATTGTAGAAATGGGACTGTTTATGGATGGAGACGGCATTCCTCTTGCCTTTAGCATTCACAGCGGAAACACCAATGAACAACAAACATTACAACCTCTTGAAAAGCAAATATTGAAAGATTTTTCTCTTTCGAAATTTGTCGTCTGTACCGATGCAGGCCTTTCTTCTACACAAAACAGAAAATTTAACGACATCGGCGGGCGTGCTTTTATTACCACACAATCCATCAAAAAGCTCAAAGCACATCTTAAAGAATGGGCACTGGACCCCAATGGATGGGCATTGAGCGGTTCGAGCAAAAGCTTTCATCTTGATGAAGTGAATGCTTCTTTCGAATGTACAAGCATGTATCAAAATGCCACCTTCTTTAAAGAGCGCTGGATCAATGAAGATGGCTTAGAACAAAAGCTCATCGTTACGTATTGCATGAAATTTAAAGACTATCAACGATCCATTCGAAGCCGTCAAATCGAGCGTGCATACCATTTACTTCAAAGCCATCCTTCTAGCATCAAGAAAAGTCGTCAAAATGATTACAAGCGCTTTATCCAAACAACCAATGCAACAGATGATGGTGAAATTGCAGAAAACAACACCTATTCTTTAGATCAAGACATCATTGCCAAAGAAGAAGCCTATGATGGATTCTATGGAGTATGCACCAACCTTGAAGATGATGCAGCAGCAATCGTAAAGATCAATCACAATCGCTGGGAAATTGAAGAATGTTTTCGGCTTCTTAAAACTGACTTTAAAGCAAGGCCTGTATTTTTAAGTCGAGATGACCGGATTAAAGCACACTTTACAACCTGCTTCTTATCCTTAACTCTTTTCAGATACTTAGAAAAGAAGTTAAACAATGCATTTACAAGCAGCGACATACTGCATCAGCTTAAACACATGAACTTTTATTCCCTACAAGATGAAGGATACATTCCAACCTACACGAGAACAGATTTTACGGATACTTTACATGAAAGTTTTGGTTTTCGAACGGATTATCAGATTATTCCTCAAAAACAAATGGAAAAAATATTTAAAATGACTAAAAAGTAAAAAACATTACGCACTTTTTTAAAAATGCAAAAGCTTGGAATCTCTCTGTTTGCAAAGAGTTCCAAGCTTTTTGTTTGTTCCAACTGTCAAAGA
>SAAL01000214.1 GCA_009929445.1 Bacteroidia bacterium | reverse complement strand
TAAATGAACTATCTATAATTCATGATTTTAAGGCTCATTCTATATATGCTTGTTTCCAATCATTATTATTTCACTTTTGAATACTTCTTGAATTCATAATCATTTTTAAAGCTTCAATTTTTGTTATATTGTCCTTAGGTCTAAATTTTTCATTTTTTGAAAAGAATCATTTATTTAATCAATTTTCTGCATATTTACATTCCCAATCAGAACTATTTAAATCTTTATATAAATTATTACAAGTATAGTTAATATTAGTTGTATCTATTAGTTTGTTAACTTCCCATAAAATAGAGACTATTTTAGCCATTTCTCATCTTGTAATATTATCATTAAATCTATATCATTCTGTATTTGATGATTGATCAACTATAACTCAAAATTTTGCTAGATAATTTGCTGAAGTGATTAAATCATTATAAGAAATATTTAATAAATTATTTGTTTTAATTTCTAGTGTATTAGATTCATTTTTATTATTTAATTTTTCAAGATTTATTTTTAATGAACTACTACCTGTTGAGACAATGCTTTGTTTACTATTATTATAACAATTATATGTATCATGTTCTGATTCATTGTAACACAAGCATTCTAAGGTGTTAGGATATAGTTTTCATCATAGGGATTCACAGTCTTCAATTTCAAATTTAAAGGCACATTTAAACCATTCATCTTTAGGTATTACTGTTGAAAATCACCAAGTTCATTTATCTCTACAATCATTAGTCCAATTACGATTACATGAATATATATTTATTCATTCATCATTTTTTATAGTAACATCATTTTCATTATTACAATCACAAGTTGGAAAATATAACTCTGAATTATAACTTTTATAATTATTAAATACATTCAAAATATAATCACAAGAATAACTACTTGTAGCATTTACATAATTAATTGATATTATAACTAAAAGTGTAGTTAATATATATTTCATAATATAGTTTTTATTATTAAATTATTTATTTCAATATTTAATTCATCTATAAATCAATACAATTATTATAAATACTGCTCATAATAATATTGAATTTAGAATCATTTCTAAATAAGCTCATTTATTAATTAAATCTGATATATAATTTCAAGTTCATTCTTGATTTCTAATATTAAATCATATAGCAAACCATATAAATATTCATGCTAAAAAATAATAATATAGAGGTTTCTGATTAATATTATTAACTTTATTATTTTTGTCTTCATAGATTTTATAAGACTTTATACTATCATCAAATACTTTTTCTTCAAAAATAGTTTTTGACTTTTTTAAAGACATATTATTATTTTTTTTCTTATCTTTATTTATTCACCATAAAATATCTATAATTGGTGCTATTATAAGAAATCATACAAAAATATATAAAAACATTTCCATAAGTGATTTATTAGATTATAAATTTTGGCATACAAAAAGGACAACTTATGAGTCTTAGATGTTTTGCCGACAATCTACCTACAATACTGAAAAATAGTAAGAGGACTTAGACAACATAAGTTGCCCTTTTACACTATTTTTCAGGGGATTAAGTAGATTTATCGGCTTTTCAATAATATTTATTCTTTAAGAAAAATCAAACTATATTGTCAACTAAGTTTACAAAAAACATTAGCAAAAAAAAATACTATATATGTGGGATACTAAATATATATAAATATAATAAGGTAGTATCTAGCCTGGTACTACCTTATTATATTTATAATATATATTAATTAATATATATTGATATATGAATAATAATATAAAAAGAAATAGTATTTAATTTTTAAAATATATTTTTTGACCAATAAAGTGATGTCATAAAAAGCTACTTTATAACTTAAGTTTGTGCACGACTTAAGTTTTTTTTATTTTATTTTTTTATTTATTATTTTATGGAGTTACTACCAAAAAACATTTTAGACAAGTTTAGAGAAACTTGATCTCAAGAACATATAAAAGATCCTATTGTAATAGCAA
>SAAL01000213.1 GCA_009929445.1 Bacteroidia bacterium | reverse complement strand
TGAGGGTTCTTTACTTCAATCGGTTTGGAACGCATTACGTTTTTACCAAACTGCTTTGAAAAAACGGCAGTACCGAATTTCTTTTTGGTTCTGCCAGTGATCGGATTTTGTACAATAGCCATTTTTATAAATTTTAAAGGTGAATAACTCTTGATAACTAAGCGGACTTGATACGGACTTGGTACGGTTTAAATACTTTGTGGCTCAAATCCGTTACAAAAATAGGTTGAAAACCATCTGATTACAAGTAATATGCTGATTATGAGAACGTAATGTATGTTTATGCTTTCTTTTACTTCAAATTGTTCAAAATTGAAAAGGGAGTTTTTGGCTCCCTCTCGTCAAGTTGTAAGCTCGAATTTTTTTGAATGATTCCCGATTACATCGCTTCCGTACTTATTCCGGATGTATTCGATTGTTTTCGGGCTTTTGTTGGCACTTTTGTAGTCAGGTGGGTGGTAATACCACATCACCTTTTTCGGTGCGAATTAAAAGCCTGTTTGCTTCAATTGCTGACGGTGCGGGTAGGTGTTGCCACTCAGCCAAATCCAGTTACCGATTAATTCAATGGTAATGCCATACAAACCGATAATCTGGTTAATGATTTCCGGGTACTTGATAAATTCCTGTTGCTCCTGTTCTGATTTCTCGGCAAACGAAAAGAACGGATTTTTGAGGATGCTTTCATATTCAGCATTAATTTGCTGCAAGGTGGCAGTTTCTCCGCCCCGGTCGGGATGGTGTTTTAAAGCAAGTTCTTTGTACCGCTTTTTTACTTCATCTAAGGAAGTACAATCTTTGAAAAAGTCTGTTTTCATTGCTACTGTTGATTAAATGTTTAAAAATCACTGTGAGCTTCGCCTACGGCTCGCATAAAAAGAATAATTCATTAATGAAACCTTAAGCAACCAAAAAGCGGTGCGGTGGCTGAATTGCAAGGTTTTTGCGAAAAAATACTACCCCCTGCACCTTTAAAAAATCAAATAATATTGCAGGGGTGTGGAGATTTTTTTTGCAAAACCCGTAGGGCTTGACCTTGCAAGAGCGGGGGCGGCTTATCTTTGCTTAAAGGTTTTATTAATGATACCGCTGATGTCTTCTGGTTTTAAGGGGATGCACAGAAGCTGATGCGAGGTACAAATGTTGCCGGTGGGTGGGTTCAGTGGTACAATGTTACTACGGGCGAAGCGGGACGGCAGTGGGATGGAGGTTTTGGCGTGTGTTTTTGTTTTCAGGGCAGGGGAAACGGCAGGGTTGGGAAAAAAATATCGAACAAAACAGGGATGGCTGCAAAGCAGCAAGCTGCAAAACCTTAATGTAAAAATGATTAGTGGTGAAATGAACGGAACTGAAATGAAATGGAGCGTTGGTGCAGCGAAGCGGAACCGTTAGCGGAATGGAATGGAAGTGGAGTGAATGAACCTCTAATCTAAATTAAATCCTTGCTGCTTGCTGCTTTGCGTTGGGAGGACTTTGTTCTGATATTTTTTTGGGCTGGCAGCCGTTTCCGAAGGGCAGGCACAAAAACCATGACAAAACCGGAGTGGTGAAGTGTGTCGGGTGAGGGATAGCCAACATTGCCCCTCAAAGGGCAAAAAGAAAAGCTGAATCGGAGGTAGAATGCCCGATGTCCGGGGCGGGCAGGCTGTGCGGCTATTTAACATAATGTGCTTATAGGACAGCCGAATTATGATATTTATACCGCTGAAAATAGGCTGCTCCTATAAGATCACATTATGTTAATATAGCTTTGGGTTGTTTTTTTCTGGCACAAGAGGAACGGTGGTGGTGGTTGGAGTGCAGCGGCTTTTTGCTGTAATCAGCAAATAAATTTACCCATTTTTTCGTAAATAAGATTCCTCATTTTTTTGCAATTAAGCTTCCCCAGTGGGTGATGGTTTATTAAATATTGTTTTTCTATTGTCCATTCTATAGCTATTTCCTTCAAGTTTAACAACTTCGCACTTGAACA
>SAAL01000212.1 GCA_009929445.1 Bacteroidia bacterium | reverse complement strand
TCCAATCCGGCTTTAGGACTTTGGGCACATCGGGATCGATTTGAGAGATAACCGAAACAAAAAACAGGACTCAACCGAATCCTGTTTTTTTTATCCCTTCAGTCAGATTTTCAGCAGCAATCTTCCATACAACACTCTTCATCCGGAGTTTCAAACTCAATGGTGATATGTTCCACTCCTTTTTGTGTCAATTTGTCGCGAATCTGAGTTTTCAGTGCTGAAAGTTGCTCCATAGTTTGTGGAGTTTTCAGCACGACGTGGATGGTCAGCACATTGTAAGTGCCATCCACAGTCCATAAATGCAGATCGTGAATGTTGTCGATGGCTTCAATTTCCCTGACGGTTGCTTCAATTTCATCCGTTTTAATCTGCTCAGGTGTACCCTGCAGAATAATGCGGAGCACTTCACGGATATTTTTGAAAACATTAAAAAGAATAAAAAAGGATATCAACACCGATAGTATCGGATCGATGATGTAAAAGTTGGTGAATTTCATAATAATGGCACCAATCAGCACTGCACTCCATCCGAGTACATCTTCAAGCATGTGCAGCGAAACCACTTTTTCATTGAGCGAACTCCCTTTGCGTAGTCTGACGACGGCTATTCCGTTCACAATGATTCCCAGAATAGCCAGCAGAAACATACCACCGGCATCAGCCTGCTGCGGATTGAAAAGACGTGGAATGGCTTCGCTCAGAATGAGCACGCTGCCTGCTATGAGTACAATGGAATTTATCAATGCCCCGACCAGCGAAAACCGTTTGTAACCATAAGTGAAGTTCTTATCCCGTTGTTTTCTTGAAAATTTCTGAAAATACCAGGCCAGTCCGAGCGAAAAACTGTCGCCCAAATCATGCACAGCATCTGAAAGAATCGCCATACTATTGGTCAGAAAGCCCCCGATAATCTCGACAATCGAAAAACCCAGATTCAGAAAGAATGCAATCTTAATATTTTTCACATCGCCATGATGAGTATGAATATGTCCATGATCATGCCCGTGTGAATGAATATGTATGTCTTTTTTCTCCAATTTTTTCTCCGTTATAATTTTTCAATTCAGGCATCGGACCCGAATAATTTTCCAAAAATACAAAAAAATATCATTTGCTGTACAGCTTTTAAGTACGATTTTTGTTAACGTATCATTCGGGATTTCATTTAAAAATATCTATTTTTGTAAATCATTCATTTTTTACACAATCCGAAATATGTATGAAACGAAGAACTAAAAAAACAGCGGCAGTGGTACTTTCAGTTATTTTGTTGCTGGTTCTCACATTTGCAGTACTTCCATTTTTTTTCAAAGATAAAGTAATGGATATTGCCCGCAGGGAACTCAACAAAAGACTGACTGCTGAAGTGGATTTCAAAGATTTGAAAATCAGCTTTATACGAAATTTTCCGGACGCTTCGGTTAGCCTCAAAGACCTTTATATAGTTGGAAAAGATGATTTTGAAGGCGATACGCTGCTGATGAGCAAGGATGTGAATCTGGTAATAAACCTGAAAAGTCTTTTTGGAGATACCGGTTACGAAGTGAAAAAAGTACTCATTAACGATTCAAAAGTGTACGCCCATGTGCTGAAAGACGGCACTGCCAATTGGGAAATTTTTCCCGAAGATACCACCGAAGTGGATACAGCCGCTTCGGATTTAAAATTCAAATTACAGGATTTCAGTTTTAATCGGGCAGATGTCCGTTATCTGAGCGATTCGGGTAGTGTAGCCGCTAAGCTTGATAACCTGAATCTCAATGTGAAAGGCGACTTTACAGCAGATAGCACACTACTGGCTACCAGCCTGACCGTAGATACACTCAATTTCTGGAACGGAGGTGTACATTACGCCAACAATCTTGTGGTGAAATTAACGGCCGATATCAACGCCAGACTCAGTCAAAACATATACGAATTTGCCAATAATGAAATGATAATCAACGCCGTACCTGTATCGCTCAACGGCTGGGT
>SAAL01000211.1 GCA_009929445.1 Bacteroidia bacterium | reverse complement strand
AACGCGAAGCATCAAGGAGAAAACCGGATACCATGCGCAGATGGTACATGTATTGGATTGATTAAACCAGATGGACGCTGTAGCCAATGCGGAAAAACTATTGAAGAGGGGGCGGCGGCAGATGCTGCCGCACAGAAGCTTGAACAAGATCGTCAATTGTATGGAAAGTCAGGAAGTATATTTGGATCAGTGGCACTAGCCGTTATGTCTTTTGCGGCAATTATGTTTGTAATATATTTTGCAGTATTTGAAATTTTTTCAACAGTAAACCAAATTAAGCATGGGGATCAATCTGAGACAAATAATTCTTTAATTTCGAGCAATAAGGATAACGAAGTCAATTTTACCAACAGTAAAAAAATATCCACTACTCCTGATGGTGAAAATGCAAAAGGTTTATTAAAACCACCTGACTCTCTACTAGAAATATTCATTAAAGATAATAAATCAAATTTCGAAGAATACCAACTGAATAAAAATGATATAGAATATTTATCGAGAGATATCAATGACGACGGTTTTATTGATTGGTCATTATGGAATAAATCATTTTGTGGATCTGGAGGTTGTTCTGGTGAAATTTATTTGTATAATGATAAAAATGGAGGTTATTGTTATGTAGGATCAGATAATTTCAACAAATTAATAAGTTCATCTGCCGTAAGGCCTGATTTGTCTTGCATTTCGAAAAATCAAAATTTATCGACCGAAAATGATATTACAGTTGCAGTTCCATCAAACGGAAACATTCGTACTTATACATTGAGAAAACTCGTGGCACCACTAAAAATAAAGACTGGTGAAGGCGGATTTTATCTAATCAAGCTTTACGATACTAACATGGATGAAGATATAATGGATATATTCCTCCATGGTGGATCTACTGTATCCGTAAATGTTCCACTCGGCGCATATAAAATAAAATGGGCAACGGGTTCATTGTGGTATGGATACGAAAAACTTTTTGGACATGAAGCGATTTACTCTATTGCACAAAAGATATTCAAATTTGAAATAATTAATAATCAAGTCAATGGATACACTCTAACTCTTTTTCCTGTTAAGCATGGTAATATGAAAACTGAGTCGATCCCTTTGGATTTATTTTGAGTTGCAGGTTTAAAATTCAATCTTCAACACCGGCGCAGAAATTCAAAGTAAAATTGACTCAATATTCATTTGCGATTATTTGATATACTACGTTCATTTCTGAAATCGTAGCTTTCTCCTGCAGAATACCTTCCGCACTCAATTCACCTCTTATACGGGTAGTCAGTCGCAAATCTTGGATTGCTAATTTTTCTCACTACCCAGCCAGACTAAATCTCTTGTTCTCCTGCCTATCTAGGCTCAGAAGGCTCACCTTTTGATCCATTCTAATACTCCCTCCAAATGGATGGATCAAAACTGTTGATTTACATTGATCCATGCCGTATATTGGGAGCCATAGATTTTGAGCCGATTTTGGGCACAGGAGGGTATCTGGATGTCATCTGTTATCGCTTACCTTCGAGTTTCAACCGACGATCAGACCACCGAGAATCAACGAAGGCAGATTGAGGCCCGCTACAAGGTCTCTAAGTGGTTTGTCGAAGAGAGCGTATCCGGAACAATACCGGCCGCTCAAAGGCCCGCCATGGCCGCTCTGCTGGCTTATGTGAGGGAGGGAGATGTCGTAGTAGTGGTGGCGATCGATCGGTTGGGCAGGAACACGATAGACGTTTTAACCACCGTCGAATTCTTGAAGGAGAAAGGTGCCTCAGTCGTTTCCATGCGCGAGGGCTTTGATCTCGCTTCGCCAGCTGGCAAACTCATGTTGACCATGTTGGCTGCTGTGGCTGAGTTGGAGCGGGAGAATATCAAGGTCCGTCAGATGGCTGGTATCCAACGTTGTCGAGCGGAAGGTAAACGTCTAGGAAGGGCAAAAACGATTGAGGATGCGTCAGTCGCCAAATGGCGTTTTGATAATCAGGCAAGT
>SAAL01000017.1 GCA_009929445.1 Bacteroidia bacterium | reverse complement strand
TTTTGCGACATAAAGTTACTGATTTTCAGCGACTTTACCAAATAAATATGCTGCTTTTTTGTTATAATTCAGCAAGTTATGATACTTGCGAAAGTTGAAAACGTTAATTACAGGGCTTATGTGGTAAGTATTCCCTTTTTTATGTTAATTTTGTAGCTAATTAGTAAGTGATTGAATGGACAGGTTACGTTTCAGAAGTTTGGCAAGCGGCAGCAGCGGGAATTGTTATTTTTTAGGAAATACATCGTACGGTATTTTGATAGATGCCGGTGTGGGAGTGCGAAATACGCGTAAATTTCTGAAAACGATGGGGCTGGATTACTGCCATATCTGGGGCATTTTTGTAACACATGATCATGCGGATCATATAAAAGCCGTGGGAGCAATCGGTGAAAAATTTCATGTGCCGGTATACGCTACCCGTCTGGTTCACGAAGGAATAGACCGGAATTACTGCGTTACGCAAAAGCTGTCTTCATCACGGCGCTTTATCGAGACCGGCGACGAAACGGTCATCGGCGATTTCAGGGTAACGGCATTTCCCGTTTCGCACGATTCGACCGACAGCGTGGGTTACTCCGTGCAATACAAGGGTTTTACCTTTACTTTTGCTACCGATTTGGGTTATGTGAGCGATGAAGCAGCCCGGTATCTGGTCAATTCGGATTGTGTGGTGCTCGAAGCAAATTACGATGAATTCATGCTTGAAAACGGACCTTATCCGCTCGTATTGCAAACCAGAATCAAGGCTGATACCGGACATCTGTGCAACATGCAGGCTGCCACATTTCTGGCCGAAAACTACACCGAACGATGGAAATATGTCTTTCTGTGTCATCTGAGCCGCGAAAACAACATGCCCGAACTGGCGTTTTCAACCATTACCGGTCATCTGAAGGATCAGATGATTCCATACGAAGGAAGAACCGAAATTGTGCCGCTGGAACGTACGGAACCTTCACGAATGTATATTTTTGATTGAAAAAAATAATTAAAAGAGTTATGAGTATTGAATATTGAGTATTGAGTTATGAGTTTTGAGTGCAAACCCGAAACCCGAAACCCGAAACCCAAAACCCAAAACCCAAAACCCGAAACCCAAAACTCAAAACCCGAAACCCGAAACTCAAAACTCCAAACTCCAAACTAAAAATATCATGCCATCAAAACTTGTACTGATACCGACTTACAACGAGAAAGAAAACATTGAAAATATTATTCGTGCAGTATTCAGGCTCGCGGGTGAATTTCACATACTAGTCATTGATGATGGTTCGCCCGATGGTACTGCCGGTATCGTACACCGACTGATGAGTGAATTTCCCAACAGTCTTTTTATACTGGAAAGGGAAGGAAAGCTCGGACTCGGCACGGCTTACATTGCCGGTTTCAGGTGGGCGCTCGCACGCGGATACGATTATATCTTCGAAATGGATGCCGACTTCTCCCACAACCCCGAAGACCTGCCCCGCCTTTACAATGCCTGTAATGACGAAGGTGCGGATGTGGCAATCGGCTCCAGATACATTAGCGGAGTGAATGTTGTCAACTGGCCCATAGGCCGGGTGCTGATGTCGTACTTTGCATCCAAATACGTAAGGCTGATAACCGGACTGAAAATTGCCGACACCACTGCCGGTTTCAAATGTTACCGGCGCCAGGTGCTGGAGACCATCGAACTGGATAAAATCCGGTTCAAGGGATATGCATTTCAGATCGAAATGAAATTTACAGCCTACAAATGCGGATTTACCCTCAAAGAAGTGCCCATCATTTTCATCAACAGACGACTCGGAACGTCCAAAATGAGCGGAGGAATCTTCGGCGAAGCTTTCAGCGGAGTTTTCAAGATGAAGATAAGCAGCTTCTCCCGAAAATATCCACAGAAAAAGGCCTGAACAGATTAATCGGTTTTTTTTATGTCGTTTTTTTACTTTTAAAAACTCATCCGGATATGAAACAGTTAATCAGAAATGCCCGTATTGTCAACGAAGGACACATCACCAAAGGTTCAGTGCTGATTGATGGTGAATTTATCGAGCGGATTTTCAGTGAACATGAAAATCCGGAAGTAAATGGTGTGGCAGAAACGATAGACGCCGAAGGTCTGTGGCTGCTGCCCGGAGTCATTGACGACCAGGTTCATTTTCGCGAACCGGGATTGATTCACAAAGGCGACATCTATACCGAAAGCCGCGCTGCAGTAGCCGGAGGTGTGACTTCGTACATGGAAATGCCCAACACCAATCCTCAGACTACCACCATTGAATTGCTCGAAGAGAAATATGCCCTGGCAGCCACCAAATCGCTGGCCAACTACTCCTTTTACATGGGAGCCACCAACACCAACATCCTTGAGCTGAAAAAAGTCAATCCGGCAGAAGTCTGCGGCATAAAGGTTTTCATGGGTTCATCCACCGGCAATATGCTGGTAAACGATATCGAAGCCCTGAACCGTATTTTTGAGGAGTCGCCCACGCTGGTTGCCACACATTGCGAGGACGAAGCTATCATACAGCACAACCTGAACTACTACAAAAGCAATTACAGCAGAAACATCGGAGTGGAGTTTCACCCCCTTATACGCTCGGCCGAAGCCTGCTACAAATCTTCGTCGTTTGCCGTAGAACTGGCCCGCAAACACAACACCCGCCTGCATATCCTGCATCTTTCCACCGCAGCCGAAATATCACTTTTCAGCAATGAAATTCCGCTGAAAGATAAAATGATTACAGCCGAAGTGTGTGTGCATCATCTCTGGTTTTCCGATGCGGATTACGCTGCCTACGGCAACAAAATCAAGTGGAATCCGGCTATAAAAAAGGAAACAGACCGCCAGGCACTTATCGACGCAGTGAACAGCAACAGGATAGACGTAGTAGCTACCGACCATGCTCCCCATACCCCCGAAGAGAAAGAGGGATCGTGCTACAAGGCAGCTTCGGGCGGACCGCTCGTGCAGCATTCGCTATCAGCCATGCTGCAAATGGCGAAAAATGGCTATTTTACGCCCGAAAAGGTGGTTGAAAAAATGTGTCATGCACCTGCCGACCTGTTCAGAATAGAGAAACGGGGATACATTCGCCCGGGGTATTATGCCGACCTGGTGCTGGTCAATCCTTCGGCAACGTATCTGGTAGCTCCTGAAAATATACTCTATAAATGCGGCTGGTCGCCTTTTGAAGGCGAAACATTCGATGCCGCCGTAGTACGTACTTTTGTCAACGGCACTACGGTATTCAACAACGGTGTTTTTGATGAAAATGTACGCGGCAAAAGGATTACATTTAATGTCTGATATCAATTTCTGAATTGTTAAATTCAATTTTTCACACTGAATGGAAATTATTATTCTGTCAATACTTATTTTATTCAACGGTTTTTTTTCACTTTCCGAAATAGCCATTGTATCGAGCAAAACCACCCGACTGGAGCAGTACAGGAGTACAGGAAAAAAAGGAGCAGTCACAGCTTTGAGACTTCGCTCCGATTCCGAAATGTTCCTCTCAGCCGTTCAAGTGGGCATCACGTTGATTAGCCTCATTACCGGTGCTTACGGAGGAATAAGCCTCGCTGAAAATGTAGTCCCGTTTTTTGCGAAATTCGACATCCTCCGGCCCTACGCTCACGGAATAAGTATTGTGCTCATCATGTTTCTAATCACTTATTTTTCCATTGTATTAGGCGAACTTGTGCCTAAAACCATCGCACTCGGCAATCCGGAGAAAGTAGCTATCCGAGTGGCGCCCCTCATCAATTTTTTCAGTAAGATGTTTTATCCCTTTGTGAAGCTACTCTCGGCATCCACCAAACTGATTACCACTACATTTGGTTTCGAAAAACAATCGGAACACATGACCGAGTCTGAACTGCGGCAGATGATCAAAACGGCATCTATGGAGGGTATCATTGAAGAGGGACAGAATGATATACACGAAAAAGTATTCAATTTTTCCGACAAAAGAGCCCGTCACCTCATGACACACCGCATAGAAGTGGAATGGCTGGACCTCAACGAAACGGAAGAAGAAATCAGGAATGAAATAGAAAACTGCCAGCACAGCAAGATAGTCTGCTGCCACGATACGCTTGATAATCTGGCCGGAGTGCTCCTTATCCGCGATTACTACAAAGCTATTTTGCTCAAAAAAGAATTCCGTGTGGAAGACCTCATTACACAGCCGGTGGTGATACATGAAAAAACTTCGGCTCCCATAGTGCTGAAAAATCTCAAGCAAAGCAGTTCGCACTTCTGTGTGGTGGTGGATGAATACGGTGATTTTCAGGGAATTGTAACTTTTCACGATATCATGGAAAATCTGGTCGGACTTATTCCCGACGAAGGTGAAATAGAAGAACCCGACTTTTTCGTACGCGAGGATAAATCGGTGCTCATGAACGGCGATGCACCCATCGAAACCCTTACGCAGATTATCCGCGAACTCGATGTGGATTTCGAACTCATCGACTACGCTACCGTGGCAGGTTTCATTATCGACCAGGTAAACGAAATACCGCGAGTGGGCGATAAAATTGATTACCTGGATTACACACTCGAAATAGTGGATATGGACGGTAACCGCATTGATAAAATACTGATTTCAAAAAAAGAAGAAAAAGAGGAACAATAATCCATGCATAATATGAAAATTACAGGATTACACGCATTTGCCGCGTTGCTGATAGTGCTTATGACCGGTTGTGCAACTGAAAACAAGGAATATACCTTCAGCAAGGGGCAGGTGTACGGCACATATTACTCCATCACTTACCTGCATCCCCGGAAAAAGGACCTTCACAGGCAGATCGAAGAAAAATTCAGCGAATTTGACAACTCGCTTTCTACTTTCAATCCCCAATCAATTATCTCACGAATCAACCGCAATGACTCATCTGTACGCACCGATGCCTATTTTGAAGCAATGTACCACATGGCGCAGCAGGTATCCGATGCATCATCCGGGGCATTTGATATCACGGTAGCACCCCTTGTCAACGCCTGGGGATTTGGATTTGGTAATCACGATCATACCATGCAACCCAATGTGGATTCAATCCTCCCATTCATTGGTTACAAAAAAATTTCGCTCCGCAATCATACACTCATCAAAAACGATAAGCGTATCATGCTCGATGCCAGTGCAATAGCCAAAGGTCAGAGTTGCGATGTGATAGGCCGGCTCCTCGAAGAAAACGGATGCAAAAATTTCATGGTCGAAATAGGTGGCGAGGTTTTCTGTCGCGGACTCAATCCGAAAGGGGAGAAGTGGCACATCGGGATTGACAAGCCCAACGACGACCCCGCGAATGAAGACGCTGAACTGCAGACAATTGTTGCGCTAAGCGATGTGGGACTTGCTACTTCGGGCAATTACCGCCAGTACTATTTTCGCGACGGAAGAAAATATGCCCACACTATCGAACCACGCACCGGCTTTCCCGTGAATCATAATCTGCTGAGTGCTACCGTAGTGGCGCCAACCTGCATGCAGGCTGATGCTTACGCCACCGCTTTTATGGTACTTGGGGTTGACAGCAGCATGGCCATCTGCCAGTCAAATCCGCAAATGGATTGCTATCTCATTTATCAGGGTGAAAAAGGTGAATTGCAGACCGCCTACACTCCCGGTTTTGCAAAATACTTTGCCGATGAACATGACTGAAACGAACGGCTGCTACAGTCATTATTCATAAAAAAGATAAATTTTTTTTGAATTAGATATTAAATGACTAATTTTGCACCCTGAAATTCAGTATGAAACGTGTGCACGAGGGTAAAACTTACACAGTTGAAACATTTTTCAACATCCGGTGTCAATCGCTGCAATTATAAAAAAAATATTTCCGAATGAAAAAATACATTCTCACCACCCTGATCGCCCTGCTGGTATTTACTTCCTGTAGCGAATACCAGAATTTACTCAAGTCCACCGATCCGGAACTGAAGTACGATAAGGCTGTGGAATATTTTGTGGCTGAGAAATACGATAAAGCCATCACACTCTTCGATGATGTGACAAGCTACTTTCGGAATACCGACCGCTCTGAGCTGATAATCAATTACCTGGCAAAGGCCAATATGGCAAAGAAAGACTATCTCACAGCCGGCGAGTATTACAAAACCTACGCTAAATCGTATCCTGCAGGCCGGTTTATTCAGGAAGCCAAATTCGGAATAGCGTACTGCTATTACCTCGATTCGCCCGATGTGCGACTCGATCAGGCTCCTACCGTGCAAGCAGTGAATGCATTCCAGGAATACATAGACCTCTATCCCGAATCCGAAAGGGTAAAAGATGCCAATAAATACCTCACAGAACTGAATGACAAACTGGCACAGAAAGAGCTCATCAATGCTGATCTGTATTACAACCTGGGTACCTACCTGGGCAACAATTACCTGTCGGCAGTGATAACAGCGGAGAATGCACTGAAAAAATACCCCGGAACCAAACACCGCGAAGACCTGATGATAGTCATTCTCGAATCGAAATTTCAACAGGCACTTTACAGCGAAGAACTACTCAAAACCGACCGATATCAGGCTACAATTGATGAGGCTTATACCTATAAAAACGAATATCCGGAAGGAAAACACATTAAACGCACAGATGAAATTCTGAAAATTTCGGGAAAAAATATCCCCGTTGTGAACTAAAAAAAAATGTACAAAAACAGATAACAAAAATCGATAAACAGGTAAATCGTATATCGTAAAATTAATAATATGGATTACAAAAGATTAAACTCACCCCTTTCTACCATCACCCGTGATATGAATTCATTGGGCGATAAAGTGGGCAACACGTACGAAGCAGTGGCTATCATAGGTAAACGGGCCAATCAGATTGAACAGGAACTCAAAGTGGAACTGGACAAAAAGCTCCAGGAATTTGCTTCCTACAGCGACAGCATCGAAGAAGTGTTTGAAAACCGTGAACAGATTGAAATATCACGTTTCTACGAAAAAATGCCAAAACCTACACTGCTGGCTACACAGGAATTTATAGAAGATAAAATTTACTACCGCAATCCGCTGAAAGAAAAACTGAAAAAATAAGCTTATTTTTCATGTTTTCATTTAATCATTACTGTTTCTTGTCCATTTATTTGGGCAGGAAACTTTTATTTTTTAAAAAAAAATCATGAATACCTGTTAATATATTTCTTCCTGTAATACCAACAATATACGATTTTCGGAATTTATTCGTTATCAACAGTGTAAATTTTTGTTTTTAATGGCAGCCATGAAAATCAAACTCTTTGTACTCGCACTCCTACTTTCAACCAACTGGACATCGGCTCAGGAGCTGAAATGCAACCTGCAGATCAATTCCGATAAAATTCAGGGTTCCAATAAATCTGTCTTCACCACGCTCCAAAAGGATGCCACCGAATTTATGAACGATCGGCGATGGACCGAACTCACTTACGAAGACAACGAGCGGATAGAATGTACCATCAATATCATCATCAATACGGCCGAAGGCGATAATTTCACGGCCGAACTGGTAGCACAGTCGCGCCGGCCGGTTTTCAATTCGTCCTATACCACCACACTACTCAATTTCAGGGATGTAAATTTCTCTTTTACGTACCGCGAGTTTGATCCGCTCGAGTTTAACATCAGCAGCCTCAACTCCGGACTCACAGCCGTTCTGGCTTACTATGCATACCTTTTTATCGGTTACGATATGGATTCTTTTTCGCGCCTCGGAGGCACTCCGTGGTTTCAGGCAGCCGAAGAAATAGTCACACAGGCGCAGAGCACCGACTGGCCCGGATGGCGCGCATTCGAAAACGACCGCAACCGCTATGCCCTTATCAGCAACATCATGGACGAAGCCTTCAGAAAATACCGCGAGTATTTCTACACCTATCACCGGCTGGGGCTCGACGAAATGGTGGTGAATGCCACCAACGGCCGTGCCAGAATTGCCCAAGGGATCGATGTGCTGCGCGAGGCGTACCGCGCCAGACCTACCGCTGTGGTTATCAGCTCCTTTCTCGATGCTAAAAACGATGAACTCATCAACATTTTCAAGAAAGCTACACCCGAAGAGAAAGAAAAAGTCGTCGAAATACTCTCAACCGTCAATCCCTCACAAGCTGCCCGCTACGACCAGATAAACAAGAAGTGATTTTTCAAACGTTTGAATGTTTGTCCCAATAGCTATCGGGAGTTTGATTGTTTGATTGTTCAATTGTTTGAATGTTTGAATGTTTGAATGTCTGATTGTTTGATTGTTCAATTGTTTGATTGTTAAACTCCCGAACTCCCGAACATCCGAACATCCGAACTTCCGAACTTCCGAACACCCGAACATTCTTAAGTCCTCTGATGGGGGATTTGGGAGACTTAACTTTCTATCTGTTATTTTTTTTTGGAATTTTGCCTCCGGAATCATACCTTTGCATCTAAATCGAACTGCTCAATGCTCAAAACGTTACATATTTCCAATTACGCACTAATCACCGAACTTCAGATTGATTTTGAAGCCGGAATGTCGGTACTGACAGGTGAAACCGGTGCGGGCAAATCAATCATCATCGGTGCGCTTTCACTCATTCAGGGGCAGCGGGCAGATACTCGCGTGGTGAAGGAAGGAACCGAAAAAAGCATCGTGGAAGCCGGATTTGATGTGAAAAATTACAGGCTGAAATCTTTCTTTGAAAATAACGACCTCGATTACAACGACTCATGCCTCATACGCCGCGAAATAGCCGCCAACGGGAAATCGCGTGCATTCATCAACGATACGCCGGTACCCTTAAATTTGCTCAGGGAACTGAGCGACAAACTGCTCGATATTCATTCCCAGCACGAAAACCTGCTGCTCTCAACCGAAAACTATCAGCTGATGGTGGTAGATGCCGTAGCGCAAAATAAAGGAGAACTTTCGGATTTTCAGCAGGCATTTGCTGCCTGGAACGAAGCAAAAGCCGAACTGAACAAACTCCGGAAAGAAGCCGACCGCCGCAATGCCGACCTGGACTATCTGCAGTTTCAACTCCACCAACTGGATGAAGCAAAACTCACCGAAGGCGAACAGGCAGACCTGGAAACCGAACTCGAGATGCTGAGTCATGTCGAAGAGATAAAATCGGCACTCGCACAGGCTGATCACCTGCTTGCAAACGAAGACACCAACGTGCTGAAATCGGTCAAAGAAATAACCACAGCCATTCGCCGGATTAATACCTTTTTACCCGAAAGTACCAGCTGGGCCGAACGGTTGGAAGCCGTTTTGATTGAACTGAAAGACTTGGCTTCCGATATTTCGCTGGCACAGGATAAACTGGAGTTCAACCCCGAAAGACTCGAATGGCTGGACAACCGGTTGAACCTGATTTATTCTCTTCAGAAAAAAATCAGGGTGGAAACAGTGACAGAGTTGATTGAAATGCGTGAATCGTTCAGAAAGCAGTTGAACCGCATCGAAAATCTGGACGATGAACTCAGCGAAGCAGCGAAACGGGTGGAGCAATGCTTCCGGGCGATGCAAACCAACTCCGAACGACTCACCGGGTCGCGCCGTAAAGCCATACCGGTCATCGAAAAATTCCTGGTCGGTGAGCTCACCCAACTCGGAATGCCTGCCATACAGTTCGTGGTAAGCATCAAAACCGGCAGCGAATTTACAGAAAAAGGAAACGACGTGGTCGAATTTCTTTTCTCGGCAAACAAAAACCGCAGCGTGCTTCCCGTATCGCAAATTGCTTCGGGTGGCGAAATATCGCGCCTTATGCTCGGAATAAAATCCATGCTTATCAGCAAATCTGATCTGCCAACCATTATTTTCGACGAAATAGATACCGGCATCTCCGGCGAAATTGCCGGTAGGATGGGCGAAATCATGCGAAAAATGAGTGAAGGCACTCAGGTTATTGTCATCACACACCTGCCTCAGATAGCCGCCAAAGGCAACAACCATTTCGCTGTTTACAAAGACAGCTCCGGCAAAGAAACCGAAACACACATCCGCCTGCTCCCAACCGACGAACGAATCCGCGAAATAGCCTCCATGCTCAGCGGAAAATCCATCACCGAAGCAGCCCTGATGAATGCCCGCGAACTGCTGAGGAATTGAAAACAGCCCCCACCATCAATTGCCTGCTGCTTTAGGCAGCTAAATTTATATTGATTTCCACCTTATCAGTGAGGAGGCAATTCAACCAATACCGGGAGAGAATAAATGGAGAGAGTTGGAACTCTGTGTTATTTCTGTTTTCTGCTCTTAATGGAATACCCCAATGCCAGCGCAATAAGTATCCACAGTCCATCCCCAACGGGTACTCTTTCAGATTCGAGCGGATCATTCATCGGATCGACCAGAATGGTGCCTGTACCGACGGTGGGAGGGGAAGTAGTTGGGATTCGGGGCGCCATTACAGGTGCTGTGCCGCCCATCATTGTACCTCCGGAGCTGTACCCGCCTGCAGAGCTACTGCCTCCACTGCGGCTGCTTCCACTGTATGCCAGCATATTTCCGCCGCCGGCTCCACTACCACCGCCGTTGTTCGATTCGATGGTTCGTTTCGGGTAGGTATGACCGCCGAAGCCCGTGAGTCTGCCCGTTGAAGAAGTTTCTATGTCTCCCACAGTTCCTTCCGACGGGAGTTTTCTGCCGGCATCGGGCACGATAAGGGGTTCGTTGTCTTTGGAGTTTCTGCGAACTTTCTTCGGATTTACATTTCCAAGATTCACTCCGGGAATGACTACCGGCTCCCGGTAATGCACCTCCGTAAGGTATTCTTCGTCCATTTTCTGTATTTCGGTGAGCTGGGTGTAGTAAAGGTAGCCTCCACCTACGGTGATAATGAGAGTAAGAATAAAAATGATCAGTATTTTCAGCCGGTTGTTCATATCCTCTACGCCCTTATCTGACGATCAGTTTAATCGTTTCCCGTTTGCCGTCGGCTTGCAAATCCAGTATATAAACACCAGGTTCGGCTGTTACCGGTATCTCGCTCACCGAAACCGGCATTTCTTTAGCGGTAATCTGTTTCCCGGATATATCATACAGGCTTACTGTCCCTTTTTTGGTGGTGAAGTTGCTGATTATCAACCGGCTGTTGTCTTTTACGTATCCGTGGAGCAGACTGAACTTGTTGTCGCTCAGATTTATTTCTGACGCATTGGCTATGATAAACCTTTTAATCACATTGCCGTTGCTTCTGGCAGTGAAGCGGTAGGTAGTCGTATCCTTCGTCAGTGGAATTGCCGTATGTGTCTGAAGGTCAATCAGGTGCAGGTTTGCGTACTCATCCAGGTTCGTTTTTGCAAGTGTGAGGGTGTATTCCGTGTCGGTGTTGGCATAGAAGCTCAGCACCGTTCCATCGATGGTTTGGTCGGTATTCACCTGCATCGGTCCGTCGGCATTTTCGGTGTAGATAAATGCCGTGGGAGTACCGAAGAATTTCCGTCCGTCCCAGCCATCGTCCAGTTTGCCGGTAGTGCCTTGCTGACTGAAGAGCCAGAGGTTGTCGCGGGTGGAATTACTGGTCAGATTTATATGCAGATAAGATAAAGCTTTGCGCGGAGCAGTCTGGGGTTTCAGGTTTTTGGTCAGCCTGGCGTATGGTAATGTCATATCGATAGTAGTGCCGATAGTTCCGGTATGGAGCAGCAGGAAACCCTGCATGGAAGGAATCTGTGCATCGAGTGCCGATGAAGTGTTGTAAGGAATGGAAAGGTAAGAACCGGCATCGGTAGTCGTTTCTGAGACACTTCCGGTTGTCCAGTTGGCAAACGAACCGGTATTGTACAAATATACCGTTTGTTCAATATTGGAAGGAAATGTCAGGTCTTTGACCGGAATGGCAGCCGTAAAGGAGTTTCCGAAGATATTTTGCCCCAGGCCATATCGTTTGTTGGCTTCGTTGCTGTCAGTACTGCCCGGCACTTCCACCGCCGAACGGGTGAGTTTGATTGTTTTGTCGCAAAGCTGAAGCCGGCCTTTGATCGTGTAGGTAGTCGGATTGTCCTGGGTGATTTCATACCCGGTGAATGCCGTCAGGTCGCTGGCATTGTTGAGCGTTTCCCATTTGTAATAGTAAGAACCGTTTACGGAGTTGCTGCTGTTACCTGATGTTTTATTGATTGCTTCGTTGTATTTTCGCAGGAAACCGCCATCGAACGTGGGCGAAGCTTTCACGGTTTCCACCGGCACTCCGAAGAACTGCCACTGATAGCTGGATGTGAACGATTGATCTTTCGTTGGACTTCCTTCGATATTATCCGTCCATGTTATTTTTTCCCCTTTTTTACCTTTTGCATAGAGTTGAACGGTTCCGAGTACGGTTGTGTTGCAGTTATCCAGCGCAATGAATGTTCCGTTAGCCTTTTCTGCTTCAGCCAGCAGCCGGAGTTTTTCGGGAGTAGCATCAAATCCCGATACACTGCCGTTTGCCGTTACCGATGTTCCGGCGGGAATAATCAGCGCTTTTTCGGAATCATTAGTCAGTTTACCGATATTTTTTGCCGCTCCGGCAGGTACTACCAGGTCATTGATGGCAGGAGAGCCGTTGTTATTAACTGCTGTTGCAAACACGATGTCTTCATTCTCAGCAGGTACTTTACCGGCAGTCCAGTTGGCTGCTGTGTTCCAGTCGGTGCCTGTAGATGGATCGTTAGAGCCTTTCCAGAAGTTCATACATGATGAAATGTTGACTGCAGCTCCTTCGTTTGAATAAATTCCTGAGAAGATATTTTTAGCCCACAGGTAAACAGTAATTCCGGAGGTAGTGAAGTTAGATACAGAAGGAGTGGTAGAGGTGGTAATCTGAGTTCCTTTTTCTGTTGATGTTCCTCCTGTCCACCATTCGTAGGTCACATTCGAATATTTTGGTTCTAAAGTGGTCAGATCTACTCCCGCACAAGCTGACGATTGCAGCGGTACAGCCACAGTAGGCTTTCCATCCGGTAGCGGACAGTCGGTCGGAAGCAGTGTTGTTGGCTCAGTATCGCCCCAGGTGATATTTGATAACCAGGTGTATTGAGCGGAAGTGGAGTTGTTAAACATGGTTGTTTTTTCACTTGTTCCGCTGCTGTTCCTGAAGTTCAGGTTCGGTCCGATAGTTCCACTGTTTTTGCCATTTATACCGGACCATACGAAATATCCTTTGGAAGCCGAACCCGCAGAAGGCCCTGTCAGGTTGCCATCACCCGATAACTGACCTGAGCTTAAAATAAATATCCCTGCATTTAAGATTGGTCCAGAAGCATTTATTGAACCGGAAGAGTTGAAAGTGCCGTAATTTTCTATTTTCGAAGCCGAACTGCCAAAATCAATTTGTGATGTGATGAATGTACCGGTATTTATCACTTTCCCGCCGCTGTTCAGGTTGAATTTTCCTGTATATGTACCGCAGTTTACATACGTTGAGGTAGGTGAACTGTTGTAATTTTCACCGATTGTAAGAATTCCGTTATTCAGGAAGTGAGCCGTACCGTTATTGAGGTTGAGTGTGCTCGAGACATTCATTGTAGTATAATTTCTGAATGTCAGCGTGGAAGAGGAAGAACTCACAGCTATGGTTTTGAGTTTCAACGCTGTTTGAGAATTGTTATAAAAGGTAAAGGTAGTTCCCGCAAAATTCAGGTCATCGGTCAGGGTCATGGCACCTGTATTTGTAATTGTACCTGTTGAGGTGTTTCCGGTTACAGCCAGTTTACCTCCTGAAAATGTCCCCTGATTATTTATCGTCAGATTACCTGAAAATTCTAATGACGAACCATAACTCACAGAACCTCCTGTGAATATATTAAATATCCAGTTACCGGCTAAGGCTGGGTTGGTGCTGAACTTCAGAGTGCCGTAAACATTCACTGTAACCGTTCCTTGTATGCCGTTGTATTGATTTGAACTAAGATCGAGTGTGGCTCCCTGATTTACACAGATTATAGTTCCGTCGGCAATGGAGGATATATTATTCTGGATGGTATTTGTTCCCTCGGTAAAACAAAGTGTACCGGTTAGAGTATTACCTGTATTGTTGTTTCCACCGTTGTAGGAAGAAGTACAATCGGTACATTGAGATTGAGCAGAAGCTTTGACTGTGAAAAACAGAAACAGACAGATTGTCAGAAGAGCAAATAAATATCTGATTGAAATTGTATAAAAAGTTTTCATTTTGAAAAATACAGATAGTAATAAATAGTTTTAATACAGTGAATTCTTTCTGTTTTGAAAGGTTTTTTGATTTGTTCAGGTTGTTTCGAAATCGTTGGTTTTTTCTCAAATTGCGATTCAGAAAACGGTATGCTGACCGGAATCATCAAAAAATCCTTTGCAGCTTATTGTCCTTACAGATCCAACAGCTCGGTAAACCAATGTGCTGTAGTGATAAAGAATGATTTGTAGTAAAATTTCATAATTTTCTATAATTAAGTAGCTTGGTATTCGGTTTCGTTAGTAGCGTTGTGTGTTCGTGCACAAGTTGCTCACAAAGCATATAGTTATGACAGCAGGCACCATTCATTCTATCGTAGCAGGTGTATTGTTGTCTGATTCTCCGCATATTGCGCCGGAATAAAAAATCGTAGATTTTTTTCATTCACCGCGAGTTGAGCGGCACATGAACTCACAGACACGGGCGGTTGGGCCATTGTCCAATGATTGAATGAAAATTTTTTGAATGAAAAAGATTAAGGTGGAAAACCGTAATGCTGTCATCTGAAATATCGGTGATTGGTAGATAATGAATCAGAATGTAACTTTTAGTTCGATTTTCGTTGCAAATTTATTATTAATTGTTGGATTAGACAAATGAATGTAATTGACTGCTCGTGTACCCATTTAACGATTACCGGAATAAATTAGTATCACGATATGTTAATAATGTACTTATTTTGATCCGTTTCGAAAGTCATTGCAAAGTTTTTGATACTATTTTGATACCCTGAAATGCCGTAAACGTTTAAAATAAATTAGTATAGTTTAACACAATTAGCTTTCAATTTTCATTGGTGAATACGCTTAACGTGCGCCAACAGACGGGCAGGCTGTTTTTTTATTCATCAATTGTCTGCTGCTTTTACTGCAAGAAAAAGTTAATTTAAATAATTCGGCTAAAACCAATCAAATCAATGTTGATTAATCCACCTCATAAATGAGGTGGCAATTCATCCAATTTTTTAACCATCAATTGCCTGCTGCTTTAGCTGCAGGTAAAGTTAAATGGAAGGTTTTTTGGCTTTAGCCAAATAATTGAAATAACATGAGTTTGGTGTTTTGTTTGAAAATAAGATAATAAGGTTCAGATCACAGACAAATTCAAATGCTACTATAGTTGAAATACAAGAATCAAGTCAATTATCTCATACGGAAACCTTATTTCTTCGGATAAACCTTAGTAGCAATCCGAATAACCGGAAATAAAACCTTATTGATTCTCTTTTCCCTTAAATGCACAATGCGGTTTGTAACCGCAATGTGCTATTTTGAACCGCAATGTGCTGTTTGAAATCAGAATCGGTGCTACGCACCTCAATAAATTCTGTGTTGCTGTATTCTACCAATGAATCGCAGCTACGCTGCTAATGGTCTGAAAATTTGGTTGTTGTTTTTGCAGATATGGGGTTGTAGTAGAGACGTTGCATGGAAAAAAGCCCCCTAATTGGCATAAGCCGAACGTTGTTTCCCCAAGGGGGACTTTCTGGATGAATGCAATGTAAGATTAATACCTGGTTTAAAGAACCGAATTTTAGTTCAATGCACGCCGGCACATGATATAACACAAACTGTTGTTTGTGCATATATGGGGAAGTAGAGACTTGGCATGGAAAACGGCCCCCTAAACATGCCTGAGGCATGCAGGTCCCCCAAGGGGGACTTTTAAGTTATCCTGTGAAATAATAATATGCCCGCAAGTGCTGGAATTCTGATAATAATGTTGCCCCGGGCGGACAGAAACAACGTTCAGCGAAGCTAATTCCGATTCTGTCGGAATTATATTAATGCGGAGAGTCTATTGACAGAGTTGGAACTCTGTCCACCCGTGTCACTGCTGAAAAGAGAATCCCTACTGTACCAAAAAATACCAGGAAAATAATCTTATGTTGCATTCTTAAAGTCCCCCAAGGGGGATTTAGGGGGCTTTCCTCACCCCAAAAGTCCCCCAAGGGGGATTTAGGTAGCCTTTCCCACCAAATCATAAATCCTTACGTAGTTGGTTTTGTCGGTGAGAGTTTTGAGTTCATCGTAGAGTGTTTTCTTATGTTTTGCTCCGCGTCCGGTGAGTATGCAGCGTGCCTGGTACATCACGCGGATGTAGTCGTTGTAGAGCAGCCCCGTAGGATGGTCGAAATCGGCAGATGTCAGTGCCAGCAGTCGCGGTTCGGGTATTCTGTTCACAGCCCAGGTGAGTGCAAAGGTGGTTTTCATAAAAGCCAGGTTGATGCCATAGAAGTGTAGCGCCCTTTCTTTGGCGCTGTTGGCGGCAAAGTGGGTAATAAATCCGGTGCGGTTTTTCAGCAGTTCGTAAGCCACCTGGTACTCCTTCAGCCAGATAAGGGTGTTGCAGAAGAAGATCATCACTTCGTGCTTGTTGAATTCACGGATGTTCTGCTCTTCGAATTCCTGCAGAAACTGGTGGAGCAGCCCGTAGAATTTCTGAGTTTCGTTGTTTCTTTTTGCATCTATCAGCAGGTTGGTGTAGTACCTCATCTCCTGGAATGGCATGTATTCGTTGTTTTTCCGGTAGGCGGCATATGCGCGGTTCAGCGTTTCGGAGTCGGGGGTGTATGCTACGTTGTCGTTGGTAAGGAAAGCGTCAAAGCGGAGAAAATTGGTGAGTGCAAGACGGACGAGCGGTTTATCGGTATGTGCAGCGTGTTTGCTGAGTATAGCCCGAAACCAGTTTTGCCCGAAATAATTATAATTGGGCAGCCACGCCAGTACATAGTCGGCTGCCCAATTGTTTTCATGATTAAGGTTGTAGAAATGCGCTATGTTTTGTTTCGTGGCGTAGATTACCTTTATGTAATCGTTCAGCATATCTACCGTGAATGGTATTTTGGTGATAATTAAGGTTGTATTTCTTTCCGTTTCTGAAAAACGGTTCCATGTGTTCGATGTAGAGTTTATCGAACTCCGAGTGCCCGTGGCCATTACCGTTTGATTGGGTAAAGTGGCTCCAGTCTCTGTATCCCACGTAGCGGCAAATCACCGAAAGCGATTTATCACTCACCGGGTTGATGCCGTTTTTGGTTTTCACTTTACCCAGAAAACGTCTCATGGTTTGTTCGCTCGTGCCCACCTCTTCGGCAAGGTTTGCAATGCTCACCACCGAATCGACCGGCTTGCCGTATTTTGCCCGGAGTCGGGAAGTTAATTCCGCAATGTGTTTTTCATTTTTCATGTAAAAGAAACAGATTTAAAGGTCGAATAAAAAATACTCCGCTGTGTACTTTTAAATAAAAAAGTTTTCAAAAAAAAAATCAGGTAAATCTCTCACTGTGTTTTATTTTGGCATTTTTGCCGTGCCAAAAGTAAAGTTTTTTTTTCGTTGCTGTCAATAGTTTTTTCGGCTGCTGCAACGAAGTGCCCAAAATATGTAACGAAACCCCTGTTTTGCTGCACGAAGTGCCCAAAATATGTAACGAAGTCAGTTCACAGAATCAGTCAACCGGTAGTTTTTTGAACAGAAGAAAGCAAAAAACCACAGTCCTACACTCCCATGCAGGTCACCCGACGTTTTCGGGTGTTATTAAAATGATTACAAACGTAGTGTATTTATTTCGTAAAATCTCAATGAAAAATCGTGTTTCTTATACTGGTTTTAAAATCAAGAAAGATTTTACCGGTTTTTCAGCATTGCCCCGGATCATTCTGCGCTGCCTGATGATGCATGCTGCAGTAAAATAAAGCATGTCGGGCAGGTTTATCAACCGATTGATAATCAGTGAAAATACTGTGATTTTTAGTGCAGGTTTTTTACTGTCAGGATGCCATTTCGGGAGTTAAATTGAAAAAATAATATCGCACCGTTTGTGCAACTTACTATCACCGCCAGCCGATGCATTCCTTCGGGTCAAAAGTATTCTCAAATCGTAAATTTTTCGTTGTCAAATCGTAAATTTTACCTTATAAAAACATGTTTTAAGCCGTTTATATCCGTTTTAGTTTTTGAATTCGTGTTAACACCGGCTGCCTGCCGGTGAAAATAGATTGAAAAATAATTCATTTTTTTCGTTTTTTATTTTTACATTTGCAGTTGAAAAAAAGCGTTGTTTGCTTAAATTATTTTTTAATTCCGGTATTATCCGGCTGCAGGTTGCCGCTGTTAATCTTTTTAAGCCGTACACTCCGGGAAGTTGAAAAACACAACTTAACCTTTTCCTCGTATGACAAACAATTATATAATACAGATTTCGTTACTCATCATCATACTTGCCTGTGTTTTGTTTTTTTCTCTGTACAAATCCAATAAAAACATCCTTTTTCTTTCCTCATTTCTGATAATTTACGCCATTCAGTCGGTTACCGAGGGCCTGGTTTTTTATGGCGGACCTGTATGGCTGCTGGCCATTCTGTTCATCCATTTCAATCCTTTGTATTATTTAGCGCCGGCATTGTTTTATTTCTCAGTCAGAGCATCGCTTACCGATTCCATGCATCTCAGTAAAAGGGATTTGCTTCACCTGATACCATTTCTGGTTATACTGGTGGCTGCCATTCCTTACTATTTTACAGGCTTCAGCTACAAACTTGAATTAGCTTCGGGACTCATGGGCAATTACGATGCTTACCTGGATTACGGCAAATTGGTAGTTTTCAACGAACATTTCAATCAGTTCGTCCGTCCGGTTATTTTCCTCGGTTACATGGTCGCTTCGGTGGTGCAGGCTCACCGGTTTCTGCCCAAATACCGCTCAGCATACGGTCCGGTGCTCAAACAATACCGGTTTCAGCTCCGCTCCATCTACCTGGCCATCGTGGTATTTTCCATACACGCCATCGTGCAACTGATAGTGAGTATTGATTATCTTTTCGAACCTGTTTTAATTCAGGGTCTTGATCATATCAGCTTCTTATTGCACGTATCCGGTATCATGTATCTTTGTATTCCTTTTTATATCATCACTCAACCACGCTTTCTGTACGGAATGCCTCAGCTGGATAACAGTCTTCATACTGCTAATGATGACTCACACCGACTTACCGACGGTAACGGTCATCACTCCGACAAGCAACCAAAGGAAAATCATTTTTCGGAAAACGAAAACTTAATCCGGCTTTCGGAGCAAATCATGGCTTACCTGCATGCCGAAAAACCCTACCTGAACGAAAAATTCTCGGTTCTGGATATTTGCGAGCGGTTGAGTGTTCCACGCCACCACGTGCAGTACTGCTTCAACATCATCATGAACAAAAGTTTCAGCGAAATGAAAAACGAGCTGCGAATACAACATGCCATGGAACTGATGAAAATCAATTCGAAAAACAATCTTTCCATCGAAGGCATCGGCAGGCAGTCGGGCTTTGCCTCCAACTCCAGTTTTTACACCAGTTTCAAGGAAGAAACCGGACTCACCCCCAGCAAGTGGATGGAGCTACACGCGGCAGCATCCACCGAAACGGTCACCCGGCAATCCTGATGGTATTGTTGAATTCTCCAGTATGACTCCGTTTTCCGGCAAAAGCACATGGCCGTTCCAACGGCATTGTGCGTAGATTGAGAATAATACCTTTATTTCAGCAGAAAACCTGACAAGTATTCCACACCTGTCAGGTTTTTATCTGTTAATTATGTCATTTTTATTTACAGAAAACGAATAAATAATGCGTTATCTATCAAAAAAAAGACTATTTTTGCATCATGGAAGAATTAAAGCAATTTGGAGTTATTCCCGTAGATGTTGCCGCATTGGAAACTGTATTCAGTTCTTACAGCTTTCCGCAAAAAAAGATTACAACTCTTGAACAAACGGGTAAATTAATACGACTTAAGCGTGGTCTGTATGTAGTAGTGCCTGGTGTATCGGGCAGAATATTGTCAGAAGAATTAATAGCCAATCACCTGTATGGTGCTTCGTATGTGTCTATGGAAACGGCACTTCGGTATTACGGACTGATACCGGAAAACGTATATACTGTAACATCGATGACCCTTAAACTGACGAAATATTACGAAAACAGTGTTGGAAAATTTGAATATATTCATTGCGCTAAGGACTACTATTCTATTGGTATCCGGCAGGTTACGCATGAAGATTATGCATTTCAGTTAGCTTCTCCCGAAAAGGCTCTGTGCGATTTGATTGCTTATACTCCCAAATTGAGACTTCGGACCGTGAAATCAGTCCGGGTTTTTTTGGAGGAAGATTTGCGTTTCGATATGGATGCATTTTACAACCTGGATGCCACTATTTTTGAGCAATGTTCGCTGGTAAGCAAGAAAAAAACTGATCTTCAAAATCTGGTAAAATTATTGAAAAAATGACTATATTTGATCAAATGATGGCACGCTACGATGTAAAATCGGAAAGCCAAAAAAGGAATGCAGCATTCGAAGTCATGCAGGAAATTGCGCTGGCGGGGTTATACAGAGGCGGTTTTTTCAACAAAGCTGCATTCTACGGCGGAACTTGCCTGCGAATTTTTTATGGCATGGATAGGTTCTCTGAGGATTTGGATTTTTCGTTGATTGCACCCGAAAACAATTTTCACCTCGAAGATTATTTTCCCGCAATCATCACTGAGTTTAGTGCAACAGGAAAAGACGTAATCATTTCAAAGAAAGAAAAGAGGACATTCGGACGCGTGGAATCAGCATTTCTGAAAGATAACACCGAGTTGTATGATTTGAGTTTTCGGACAGAAAAGTCAGTAAAAATTAAAATTGAAGTGGATATTGATCCGCCACAGAAATTTGATACCGAACAGAAATTGCTGCTTTATCCGTTTTCATTTATGACCCGTTGTTTTGTGCTGTCCGATTTATTTGCCGGCAAAATGCATGCTTTTGTGTTTCGTGGCTGGAAAAATCGTGTGAAGGGTCGCGATTGGTACGATTTTGAATGGTATGTGAGAAAAGGTGTAGAACTGAACTTCGGTCACCTTCAAGCCCGGATAAGAGAATTTAATGGCATTGAAATGAATAAAGAACAATTTCTCAAAAGTTTGAAAGAACGGATTGCAACTACAGATGTTGATACGGTAAAGAGCGATGTAATACGTTTTATTAAAAACCGCAATGAACTGGATATCTGGTCGAATGATTATTTTTTAATGCTCGCAGACAGGTTGAAATTCAGATGAAAAAGAATTTATTACAAATAAACTTTTAATAGATAAATCTGATGATGATTTTTTGTAACAACAATGTCTTATGAGCATTTTGAGCACATGGCCGTTCCAGTACAAGCACATTGCCGTTCAAACGGCATTGTGCGTAGGTAGAAGAAGATAATACTCCAACGGACAATGCGGTTTTGTAATCGCAATGTCCTTTTCATCGGGATTGTGAATAAATACCCCAAAAAAAAAGACCGCAAATGCAGTCTTTCCCTTTCTCCCTCACACAGAATTCAAATTCGTATAATTCGAAAAAATTCGTGTTCATTCGTATTAATCATAAGCTCAATGCTTCTTTCATGATACGGTCCACTTCGTCGGTAATGGATTTGCCGAATTCATCTACCGTCAGTGTAAACTGATCGCCACCGCCCTGTTTGCGTACCGATACTTCGCCGTTTTCGGCTTCCTTCTCGCCTACGATAAGCATGTAAGGAATACGTTTCAGCTCGTTGTCGCGTATTTTACGTCCTACTTTCTCGTTGCGCTCATCCACCGAAACGCGGATATCCTGTGCGTCGAGCTTTTTAGCCACCTGAGCAGCGTAATCGTTGTATTTCTCGCTTACCGGCAATATTACTACCTGCTCCGGAGTAAGCCACAGCGGGAATTTTCCGGCTGTATGCTCAATCAGCACTGCCACGAAACGTTCCATAGAGCCGAACGGGGCGCGGTGAATCATCACCGGACGGTGTTTCTGGTTATCCTCACCGGTGTATTCCAGTTCGAATCGTTCGGGCAGGTTGTAGTCCACCTGTATAGTGCCAAGCTGCCATTTCCGACCGATGGCATCACGAACCATAAAATCGAGTTTCGGACCGTAGAAGGCGGCTTCACCCAATTCAACTTTTGCATCCAGTCCTTTTTCCTGACAAGCTTCAACAATGGATTGCTCTGCTTTTTCCCAGTTTTCATCGCTGCCGATGTATTTTTCCTTGTTATTGGGGTCGCGCAGCGATATCTGTACCTCCACTTTGGTAAAGTCGAGTGCCTTGAAAATAATGTTGATGATATCCATCACTTTCAGAAACTCGTTTTTCACCTGATCCGGGCGGCAGAAGATGTGTGCATCGTCCTGCGTGAAGGAGCGTACGCGTGTAAGTCCGTGCAGTTCGCCGCTTTGCTCGTAGCGATACACGGTGCCGAATTCGGCCATGCGCACCGGCAGGTCTTTGTAGGAGCGGGGTTTGTGTTTGTATATTTCGCAGTGATGCGGGCAGTTCATCGGTTTCAGCAGGTATTCTTCCCCTTCTTCGGGGGTATGAATGGGCTGGAACGAGTCTTTGCCGTATTTGGCGTAATGTCCCGAAGTAACGTACAGCAGTTTGTTGCCTATGTGCGGTGTCATTACCTGTTGATATTCGTATTTGCGTTGAATTTTTTTCAGAAAATCTTCGAGTCGAAGTCGCAGTGCAGTACCTTTGGGGAGCCACATGGGCAGTCCTTTGCCTACGGTTTCGGAGAACATGAAGAGTTCGAGTTCGCGGCCAATTTTGCGGTGATCGCGTTTTTTGGCTTCTTCGAGCAATACGAGGTATTCGTCCAGCATTTTGCGTTTCGGGAAGGTGATGCCGTAAATTCGGGTCATCATTTTGCGTTTTTCATCGCCGCGCCAGTAAGCTCCCGCTACGCTGAGCATTTTGATGGCTTTTATTTCGCCGGTGTTGGTGAGGTGTGGTCCGCGACACAGATCGGTAAAGTTGCCCTGAGAGTAGAGGGTGATGGTTCCGTCGGCCAGATCGCTTATCAGTTCAGTTTTGTATTCGTCGCCTTTTTCACCGAAAAGTTTCAGTGCATCGGCCTTGCTGATGTCGGTACGTACGATGGCTGTTTTGCGGGCTGCCAGTTCGGTCATTTTGTTTTCGATGACCGGCAAGTCGGCTTCCTTGATGACTGCTTCGCCCGGATCCACGTCGTAGTAGAAACCGTTTTCGATAGCCGGGCCGATACCGAATTTTATACCCGGATAGAGTTCCTGGAGTGCTTCGGCCATGAGGTGGGCCGAACTGTGCCAGTAGGCATGTTTACCTTCTTCGTCGTCCCATTTATAGAGAACGATGTGCGCATCGCCGTTGATAGGGCGGGAGAGATCCCAGGTTTCTCCGTTTACGCCGATGGATAATACATCTTGTGCCAGTCGCTGGCTGATGCTTTGTGCAATTTCAAGTCCGGTTACTCCGCTTTCAAACGGACGAACCGAACCATCGGGGAATGTAATGTTTATCATATCTGTTTTTTTGTACCTTACAAATGGTTTTTTCAAAATTGAGTGCAAAGATACGGATTTAAAATTAGAAATTTGAAGTTAGAAATTAGAAAAAAGAGTAAAAAGTATGGAGTATGGAGTATGGAGTATGGAGTAAAGAGTAAACAAACCGAAACCCTCAACTTTCCCGATAGTATCTATCGGGACAGAACTCAGAACTCAGAACTCAGAACTCAGAACTCAGAACTCCAAACTCACTTCTCATACTGATCCAGATATACCAGGTCGTTGAATTCGCTGTATAGATCAATGGTTTCGCGGGTCAGTATATCGAGCGGCAGGATATTGGCTACTTTTACCGGAATTTTGTAAATAAGGTGTTCGATGAGGAATTTCATGGCAAGGTAACCCTGTCGTTCGGGTTTTTGACCAATGAGGAAATCGATGTGTCCTTTTTTCAGGGCTTTCTTGTTTGCATCGGTCAAATCCACACACACCACTTTCATGTCTTTAATTTTCTTCTTGTGCAAATAGTTGGCAATGACATATCCGCGTGAATTGAGCACCACTATGCCGCCGATGTTATCGTTTTCACTGAAGAAATCATTAAAAAGTTGCTCGTTCGATTCCGGCTCGGTAGCCGAAAAAGGAATCCGGTGGATTTTATTTTTCAGCCTGTTTTCTTTTTGATAATCAGAGAATCCGTTTTTGCGCAGGATGGTGGAGTTGGCGCTTTCGTTGCCCACGCGCATGGCCTGCATGATGCCGATGTCTTTGCCGTTTTGCATGATGGAATGGATGAGCCGGCACATCAGATAGCCCGAAATGTAGTGATTGGCAGAGAAATAGGCAAGGGGTGAAGTGTCTTCCACGTTGGAATCTACAAAAACATAGGGAATGTTTTTCATTTTGAGTTTCCGGCAGAATTCGCGGGTTTCATGCTGAAAAATCGGTCCGATAATTACAGCATCGAAATCCGGCTCGAGTGCGCTTTCGAACACTTCGCGGCAGGCATACACGTCGTACTGGTTATAGGTCATTATACTGCAGTTGACAGAGATATTTTCAAAAACGTTGAGCGCACGCTGTATGCCTTTATAAATGCTCTCCCAGTACTCCCCTTCAGCGAATCCGGGTGCCACGAAGAGAATGTTGTACGTTTTTTTGAGCGAAATGCTTGACATGTGGATGTTGGGCCGGTAGTTAACCTCCCGGAGAATACTCTCCACCACTTCCTTGCTCTTTTTGGATACACTTCCTCTGCCGTGAATAATGCGGTCAACCGTTCCGGCGGAAACTCCTGCCATTCTGGCAATGTCCTTGATTCTGATTCTTTTTTGCATTTACCTGTTTATTATTAAGCCCTGCGCTGTGTTTTTTTGAACCTTTTCGGTGAAATTTTCCGAACGGATAAATTTCTTTCCGGCTGAATCCGATTTATTTCAACACTCCCGGATTTGTGTCAGGTTAGTTGTAATTAAATCTGCATTTCTTAACCTGCAAAAATACAATTTATTTTATAATTATACGTGTTTTCGTTCATTTCCTTCATCCGGAGGATATAAATTCAATCACTTAACAACATTTAACAAGTAAGTTATCTGATATGAAAATATATGTTGTATTTTTGTGTTTGCAATATTGTGTACGTGCACAATTTAAAAAAGCACACAAAAAGCACACAGAATTCATATCACAGGTAATGTAAAGATCGCAATAAAGATCGGTACAACAAGACAGGCAGAAAACCAATTCAATGAAAAAGAATAATCTTAATTTAACGATCAGTATGATGCAAAAACACAAATCAAGGGCAAAAGGTTTTGCTCTATTTCTTGGAATGATGTTGATGGCGAGCGGTTTGCTGGCTCAGCAACGAAACATTTCAGGAACAGTAAAAGATGTCAGCGGTGAGCCGATAATCGGAGCATCGGTATTAGTAAAAGGTACCAATTCAGGAGTAATTACCAATATCGACGGTGAATACAACCTTTCGGTGCCCGGTTCAGCCACTACACTGACTGTGAGATATGTGGGTAAAACTCCCAAGGATGTAGCCATTACCGGCAATGTCATTCATGTAGTTCTTGAAGATGATCAGAAAGTACTGGATGAAGTGGTGGTAATCGGTTACGGTACCGCCCGCAGGCGCGATCTTACCGGTTCGGTCACATCTATACAGGGTAAAACTATTGCTCAGATACCTGTTACAGGTACTGCTCAGGCTATGGCGGGAAGAATGGCGGGAGTGCAGGTAACCTCTACCGACGGTTCGCCCGATGCTGAAATTCTGGTACGTGTACGTGGCGGAGGCTCCATCACCGGCGACAACTCACCGCTGTATATCGTGGATGGATTTCCGGCATCGAACATCAACGACATTTCACCTTCCGACATTCAGAGTATCGACGTGCTGAAAGACGCATCATCTACAGCCATATATGGTTCGCAGGGTGCCAACGGTGTGGTTATAGTAACCACCAAACAGGCACAGGGTGGCAAAACCAAAGTTTCATACAACGGTTTTGTGCAAACAAAACGACTCTCCAAACGACTCGAAGTGCTTGATCCATTTGAATATGCATTGCTTAACTATGAGTACGGAGCTCTCGGAGGCGAAGACGGTATCAAATCTTATGAAAAAACGTTTGGCGTATTCGAAGATATCGACCTGTACAAATACATGCGTGCTCACGACTGGCAGCAGGATATGTTTGGTTCGGATGTGGTTTCGCAGCAACAAAACATCAGCCTGACCGGCGGAACGGATAAAACAAAATTCTCCTTAAGTTCCACTTTCAACAAGGATGGCGGTCTGATGACAGGCAACGATTACACCCGTTTCACCACCAACTTCAAATTGGATCACGAGCTATACAAAAACCTTAAGGCGACGTTCAACTTGCGCCTCGGCGACACCAAAGTCAACGGCTCCGGCTCGTCGGGCGGATTGTATAAAATCCGTACAACGCAGGCTGTCACCTCACCGGCGGTAAAAGGACTGTCGGAAATGATAGTAGTGGACCCCGCCCTGATGACCGAAGATGAATACGAACAGTGGCAGCGCTCCAACATGTCGCTGACCGAACAGGCACAACAATACTGGAAACGCCGCAACGACCGTACTTTCAACTTTATAGGCGGGCTGGACTGGAAAATTATAAAAAGTCTGGTATACCGGATCGAAGGCGGTTATGAATACGGTTTCGGTGAAGTGAAAAACTACTGGGGCGAGAACACCACCAATGCCTCCTATGTAGATGGCAAACCGCTGGTTGACTGGACAAAAACCAACAGCAACAAACTCCGTCTTGCCAATACGCTTACCTATATGCAAACTTTTGCCGGTGATCACAGTATTAATGTACTGGCCGGTCAGGAACTTATATCGAACACAGCCAATAACACATACATTTATGCCACCGGCTACAGTCCCGACCTCACACCCGAAAAGATTTTTGCCAATCTGGCACTTGGAGGAGCTTCCAAAGATATCCGAAGCACCGTGTCCATTCCGAACAATCTGCTTTCATTCTTCGGACGTGCGGTGTACAATTACAAAGAGAGATACCTGCTTTCTGCCACGTTCCGTGCCGATGGTTCGTCGCGTTTTGCTCCCGGCAATCAGTGGGGTTACTTCCCATCGGTAGCGGCAGCATGGCGCATTGTCGAAGAACCGTTTATGAAAAACACGAAAGACTGGATTTCGAACCTGAAACTACGCTACAGCTACGGTGAAGCCGGAAACAATAAAATAGGCGGCGGACAATTCCAGAAAATGTACAGTATTCAATCAACGAAAACTTACGGACTGGGCGATATTCAAAATAACTACTGGGCTACATCCAACACCCAGCTGCCCAACAAAGACCTGCGCTGGGAAACATCCGTTACCCAGAATATCGGTCTGGATTTCGGCTTCTTCGACGAAAAACTCTCAGGAACTTTCGAATTATATCAGAATACCAACAAAGACCTGCTGCTCGAGATTCCAATCGTGGCTCCCGGTTACCGCACTACGTTCAGAAACATCGGACAAACCACCAACAAGGGTATAGAACTGAGTTTGAACTCCGTTTTTGCACAACGTAAAAATTTCTCACTTTACGGAAATTTCAATATCGGTTTCAACAAATCAAATGTGGATAAACTGGCCGATGGAATAACTTTGCAGGAATATGCATCAGGCTGGGCCGGCACCGACCTGAAAGGATATTACGATTACCAGGTAAAAGTGGGTGAACCGGTAGGATTGATTTACGGCTGGGTAAACGACGGATATTACAAAACCACAGATTTTACTTTTGACCCGGCTTCAAATAAATACACCCTCATCCAGGGTGTTCCTTCAATCGGAATGCTTGGAGGTCGTATCGGAACACGTCCCGGAACTGCCAAATTCAAAGATTTATCCGGGCCAAATGGCGAACCCGACGGTGTGGTGAACGATTTCGACCGCACAGTGATAGGACGCACCGCTCCGAAATTCCTCGGCGGTTTCGGTCTGAACGGTACGGTGTATGATTTCGATTTCACCATGCTTTTTAACTTTGTATATGGCAACCAGGTGTACAATGCCAACAAAATAGCTTCAGCACAACAATACCGTACCTCAAATCCCAATATGCTTGCTTTTATGCGACAGAACAACCGTTACACCTATTTGAATAACGAAACCGGCGAAATTGTTTACGACCTCGAAACACTGGCTCAGATGAACGAAGGCGCCAATGCCAAGGAATACTGGTCGCCTTTCTCATTCGGCAATGCAGTAGCTGTACCCATGTCGTGGGCTATCGAAGACGGGTCGTTTCTCCGTTTCCAAAACCTGACAGTAGGCTACACTGTACCGAAAATGTTGAGCAACAGGATCGGAATGGATCAGCTAAGGGTATATGCTACTGTGAATAACCTGTGGATACTCACCAGGTACACCGGCTACGACCCCGAAGTGAGCACTGCCGTAAGAGGAAGTTCAACTTCAGGACTTACACCCGGTGTGGACTATTCCTCCTATCCAAAGAGCTTATCGTGGACTTTTGGACTTAATCTTACATTCTGACCATGTTAAACCGAAAATTTAAAAACAGACAAACAATGAAAATCAAGCAATATTTAACAGTACTGATAGCTGCCGTATTCACCCTTAGTTCGTGCAGCGATTTTCTGGAACCGGTGTCGGAATCAAATTTCGATGAAACTTACGTGTTTTCGAATGCCGGCGATGCCAAAAAAATGGTAATGGGTGTTTATGCACTTTTCACACAGGATTCATACACATCGCGTATGAGCAACGTGTGGATGCAAAACACCGATGTGGAAGTTCAGGCTCCCAGTGCCTTGCCCGATGGTTCGCGCCGCGATGTATGGTCGCTGCAGGGCGGGCTGCTTACAGGTTTCGGCGATATCAAAACCGCCTGGGATCAAAATTATCTGGCCATCGATCGTGCCAATCAATGCATTGAAGGTATCCAGAAAAGCCCTGAAGCAAAAACCGGAGAAATGAAAATGCTCCTCGGCGAAAGCTATTGCCTGAGAGCTTACCGCTATTTTCTCCTTATCAATTTCTGGGGCGATGTGCCTTATTTTCGCGATGCTGCGAATGCCACCATGCAGCTCGATGTGCCTAAAACGGATAAAAACATCATTTATTCGGGCATGATTCAGGATCTGGTGAATAGCGAAGCCGATATGTTCTTTGCCGATGAATTCAGCGATGGCATTGAACGCATGAACCGCGAGTTTGCACTGGGAATGATTTCGCGTCTGGCACTCTTCAGAGCCGGCTACGGAATGACCAAAGGCGGTGAAATGAAACGCGCCGACGAATACCTCAATATTCAGACAAACGACAGCCTGGCTGTAACATACACCTACAAGGGAGTAACAAAAACTGCCCGTACATCGACAGAATATTTTCAGCTGGCCAAAGATTATGCCGAAAAACTCACAGAGCTGAAGCCGCGGCAGCTGACCGATTTTGCCACCGTATTTATGAATCAGAACAAGTGGATAAAACCTGTAAACAGTGATATTCTCTATGAAGTAGCCTTTGGCAATACCAACAGCGGCGGCGATGTGGGATGGTGCGTAGGTGTGCCTGTTACCGGTGGTTCGTATGGAAAAACGACCATTCAGGTAGGATTTTCACCCACCTATTATTTTATGTTCGACGAGAAAGACAAACGACGCGATGTAACCATCACGAAAGTGAGCTATACAGATGAAAACACGCAAAGCACGTTGGGTGTAACCAGTCTTGCTGCCGGAAAATGGAACCGCATTTTCCTCCCTGCAGCACCGGGTGAAGCCTCATCCAAAGGAACGGGCATAAACTGGCCGCTGATGCGTTATTCCGATGTGCTGCTCATGCTGGCCGAAGCAGAAAATGAACTGAACGGACCCACAGCACTGGCCAGAAATTTACTTAAAACCGTTCGGGCAAGAGCTTTTGATGCCGCCGATCATGCCTTACAGGTGGAAAACTACGTAAACTCCCTTACGGACAAAACGGCTTTCTTCGACGCCATTGTCACCGAACGTGCACTTGAATTCGGTGGCGAGTGTTTACGCAAATTCGACCTGGTGCGCTGGAATATCTACGGTAAAAAGATAGTGGAAACAAAAGCAGCTCTAGATAATATGGGTAAAGCCGGCAATAACCTGGAGCTTGAAAATCCCGAAGTGGCCAAATATGCCGGGTACGCCAGAAAGCTTTATTACCAGAAACGGAACGGTAAAATAAAATGGTACAATACTTTCTACAATCCGGAAGTGATACCCGAAATGATAGTGGACGATGCTGACCTGGAAAAAGCCGGAAACGAAAATGCGTATGCAACAATCAACTGGACACAGTCGCTCTATAAAAAAGTAACTGATACCGAAGGAAATGTAACTTATACTACTGCTGATTTTACCGACCGATGCTGGAGAGGATACAAAGATCCCTCCGGAATTACGGCAGTTCCTTATCTGCTTCCGATCAACATACAAACAGTAGCTGCAAGTAAATACCTGAACAACGAGGGCTACGGTCTGGTGTTAACCAATTGATTTTAATAAAACCGACTGCTCTATTTTTATCAGAAAAAATAAAAAAAAATATGAAAAAAAATATGAATATTGCAAAAAGAATCCTATTACCGGTGGTTATGTTACTGGTTTTGGCCGGTTGCGATCGAACGGAAGATTTAGGAAATCCCGACAGACTGTTCCGTCCGATTTTCAAAGACCCGGTTGTGAGTATGACCTGGGTAAAAGCTGAATGGGATAAATACAAAGGGACTAATTCGTACGAAGTTGAACTTTCGACCGACACGTTCAAAAACATACTCCGGTCGAATCGTACCGACAGTGCACGCATCACTTTCAATAATCTGGAGTTTGATACACCGTATCAAATCAGGGTTCGCGGAGTGGGCGACTCCATTTTATCTTCGGGCGATACGATTCGTTCGGAATATAATGTACTTCATGTACGTACGCAGGACTATCCGACTCAGCTTATTACACCTGCATCGGCCGATGTTATCGACAAATCCATCCGCGTAAAATGGAAAGTTACATCATTGGTTTACAGTCATATAGATGTAATGCTGGATAAATATACGGTTTACAAAACCGTACCCCTGACCGAAGCGGATAATCTGGCCGGTGAGAAAATCATTTCAGGTCTAAATCCTGCTACCTCGTATATTGTAAAAATTTTCTCCGAAGACGGATACAAAGGCAAGAAATCATTCAAAACCGTTGCTTCGCAGGTATTCGAAGGGCCGGTGGTTGACTTGCGCGATTTCGCCGATGATGTATCTTTCAGCAAAATAACCCAGGCATTTATCGACAGCCTTGGCACCCAATATCCCGAAGGTTTCAACCTTGTGCTGGCGGGAGGTACCCGATACAAACTGCCTACCATCAACATTCCTGTATCCATGAATATGGTTACCGGCTTAAGTTTCAAGGGTAAAGCCATAGTTGCCGTTAATGGAAGCTTCGGTATCAAAGGCGCTACAAAGGTTAATTCTGTGAAAATTGAAAAAGTATTTTTTACCGAAGGAACCGATGCCGGAAAACTCAAAACCGATGCCAATTTTGGAGGAACCTATTTATTCAATTTCAATCAGGCAGAGGGTAATCTTGGAACATTGACAGTTGAGAATTGCGATATCAAATACAAAAGAGGTGTGGTGCGTCTGCAGACCACTGCCAAAATTGACCTTTTGACCATCAATAATACCGTTGCAGATTCAATTGGCGGTTATGGAATTGTGAACCTGGATAATGCAGCAAGTATGGTAACCGATCTGGTGATTAAAAATTCCACTTTCTCGCATTTTGATGGTTACATATGCCGCAATATTAAATCTACTGCATCACCAAATTCCATTTACGTAGAAAACATCACTACCTGCTACGCTCCGGCATCGACAAGATATTTCTTCGAACTCACCGACAGAGCCTATCCGGGTGGTATAACAATCAAAAAATCAATTTTCGGCAGTGTGCTTGCAGCAGGAACAACTGTGCATGGTTTGCGTTCGGCTTCCACCAATGTAACGGTGGAAAACTGCTTCAAGACTTCGGATCTGGTATGGACTATAGCTGCCGGTGCTACCGAACCCACGTATCCTATCGAATGTACCGATCTTGGCAAAACATCCGCCGAGATATTTGCAAATCCTGCATCCGGTAACTTCAGGGTTACCAGCAGCGCGTTGGTGAAAAAGGCCGGCGATCCCCGCTGGTGGTAATATTCTAAAGGTTTTACCTTACTGAAAAGTAGGGTAAAACCTGCTTTTTTATTACGAAACAAATCCTGAATCATGCTTTTCTGAAAGTATGAATGAACGGAAAATACAGAATGAAAAATATACCGGAAATATCCATGAAATCAAAATTCCATATAGCCTGTCTGCTCATTATCACATCGGCATTCATCTCCTGTGCTTCTGCGCGGAGTGCTTACAAGTATGAATCATTGTATGAAAATATCCCTTTCAGCATGCCCAAAGTGCAGGCACCTGTATTCCCCGATAACCGTGTAAATCTGCCCGACGTGGGAGGAAAACCCGACGGCATCTCCCTCAATACCGAAGCCTTCGAAAAAGCTATGAAGAGTCTTTCGGATAAAGGGGGAGGAACTTTAATTGTTCCGAAAGGAATCTGGTTTACCGGACCCATTGTTTTCCGTTCGAACATCAACATGCATCTCGAAAAAGGAGCTCTGATACTTTTTTCACCCGATTTTAACCTCTATCCGCTGGTCGAAACCGTTTTCGAAGGGCTCGATACACGTCGCTGCCAGTCGCCAATTTCCGGAAGAAATCTGGAGAACATAGCTATTACCGGTTACGGCTCTATCGATGGATCGGGACACGCCTGGCGTCCGCTTAAAAAAGAAAAAGTGACCGAACGGATGTGGAAACAAGTAGTTTCGTCGGGCGGAGTAGTAAGAGGCGGAAACTATTGGTTCCCGACTGCAGGCTCGCTTAAAGGACATGAAATGAGCGATATGAACGTGCCGCGCAAGGATATGACTGATACTCAATGGCTGGAAATTAAAGATTTTCTTCGTCCGGTGATGATTAGTTTTATAGAATGTAAAAATGTACTACTTGAAGGCGTTCTGTTTGAAAATTCACCTGCCTGGAATATACACCCGTTGATGTGCGAAAATGTGATTATCGACGGTATTTACGTGAAAAATCCGAGCTATTCGCAAAACGGCGACGGACTCGACCTCGAATCGTGTGTCAATTCCATTGTGGTTAACAGCACTTTCGACGTGGGTGACGATGCCATCTGCATCAAATCCGGTAAGGATGAAGACGGCCGCCGCCGTGGACGTCCTACAGTCAACCTGATTGTGGATAATTGTAAGGTATTCCACGGACATGGCGGATTTATCGTAGGCAGCGAGATGTCGGGCGGTGTGCGAAATGTATCTGTGAGAAACTGCCAGTTTCTGGGCACCGATGTAGGCCTCCGTTTCAAGAGCAACAGAGGTAGAGGCGGCGTAGTTGAAAACATCTATATATCAGATATTTATATGTTTAACATCGCTACCGATTCTTTCCTTTTCGATCTGTATTACGGCGGAAAATCAGCTTCCGAATCGCTTGCCGATGGCGATGTGACGCCCGTAGCGGAAAAAATACCGCCTGTGACGGAGGAAACACCCGTTTTCAGGAATATTTTCGTCAAAGATATTGTTTCGCGTAATGCCCGCCGTGCAATGTTCTTCAACGGACTTCCCGAAATGAAAATAGAAAATATTCAGGTAGAGAATGCATTTATTACTGCAGAATTTGGAGCAGAATTAAGTAATTCGAACAACGTGAAATTCAAGAACGTACATGTAGAGCCTGAAAATGGAGCTGCTCTGATTTTAAAAGATGTGGAGAATTTTACGGCTGAGAATTTTACTAATCCTGAAAAAACGGAAAATTCAATCCGGGTAAGCGGCACTACCAACCGGAATATTGTCATCAACAGAGTAAAATATTAAATTGTATTGCACGATTACCCGCGGTAAGTTCTGCGATAATTAATTTAATCTGCTGAATTATTTTACTTTATTCTTATCGTCTAATTAACTATTTTCAAGAAAAACACTCAAATGAAAAACAAATTTACTACTTCGCTTTATTTTACATTCCTGTTTATTCTTTCTTCGGTGAGCCTTCAGGCTCAATCTGTAAATCAAAGTCTTGAAGTTACCTGGCCATTTGGCACAGGAACCGCTGATCAGGTTGCCACTTACACAGTTGGCACACAAGATTATTTCAATCCTGATTATTTTACCGTAGCCAGCAATCTGAAACTGCTCGACAAACGAACTACTTACACTATCGATTACACTCGCTTTCAGCCCATTGCTCAAAGCAATAATCCTACTGATGCAGATGTGGTAACTTTTGGAATTCGCCCTAAAACCGGTTTACAATTTAAACCTACACGTGTTACGTTTAATTGCCAGCGGTATGGTACCGATGGAGGTAAAATTGATGTAAAATGGAAAACACATGATGGTACAGAAACTGTCCTGCAAACAGGTATTGTTCCTGCTCGTGATAATTCCGGCTCAGGAACTTCTGTAGATATTAATCTTTCATCACTTTCAATAAGTCCGATTGATACCGAAGGTAAATTACTGATTTACATCTACAGTTTGGGTAATAACAAACAAGTAGGATTAGCCAATATAAAAGTTACAGGTGAGGTTTCTGGAACGCTGGTCAACGTAACCGCATACACGCTTGACACCGAAGTTGTACCGGCATCTGCAGGTTCAATCACCAGAAATCCTGTGGGAACAAGTTTCGACGAAGGAACTTCCATAACACTGACTGCCAACAGAAATTTTGGATATAATTTTTCACATTGGGCAAACGCTTCCAACGAAGTAGTTTCTACTGCCAATCCATATACATTTACACTGAATGCAAATACTACATTAAAAGCTGTTTTTAATGCCATCAATACATACGAACTGACATTGAATGCCGAAGGCGGAGCTAAAACCTACATGATAAATGCATCGCCGGCTCCCACTGTGGTTGGCGGTAAAAACATGTACGAAAACGGTGTAAATGTAACGCTTACCGCAAGCAATAACGACATTTTTACATTCACCAACTGGGAAAACAACGAAACCAATGCTGTAAGATCCGTTTCGATGACTGAGAATAAAAACCTGACTGCAGTTTACAGTGCAAAAGATTACCTGGCTGCATGGGATTTTTACCTAACCGGTAATGGCGGTCGTGTTGCCGATTTTGCATCCAACTCCGAAAACGAAGCGTCCACGCTGGTACTTCGCAAGGCTGATGGCACTACTTCAAGCTGGCTCGACAAATCGCAGGTGGCTGCCGGTGGCTACGAAGGCGCTCCTGCTGCTGTAAACTGGAAGCCATTGGTTGACAATTATTACTATCAGATAGCAGTAAATGCGACTGAGTTTACAAACCTTTCGGTAAAATCGTCAATGCTGTTTAACTACAATGCCTACTCGGTGCAAAAAGTGGAATATTCGCTTAACGGAACTGATTTTACCACACTCGGACAGTTAGAAATGACCAGTGCCAAAGTGTGGTATCCGACTACTTTTGCACTTCCCGCCGCTGCCGATCATGCTCCGAAAGTGTATATTCGGTGGATTCCGGATTACACCTCTGCAGTAGTTGGTACAGCTTCGAGCAATGATGGAACTGCTATTTCGGGCATTTATGTGTTTGGCAACAAGGAAGTTCCAAACGATGGAATTGCGCCGGTTCTTTTATCTTCAATTCCTGCAAATAATGGCATTAATGCTTCTGCTACCGGAAAAATCGTGTTGAATTTTGATGAAAAAGTGCAGATCGTTACCGGCACAAAAGCAACATTGGACACCAAAGAATTGACTCCGATTATTTCGGGGAAAACCATCACTTTCCCCTATACTGGACTTGAGTACAACAAAGAATATACTTTCACACTTCCTGCAAATACTGTTTCTGACTTGACAGGCAATACCCTGACAACTCCGATTTCAATCAAATTTTCAACAATGTCAAGACCTGTTGTTACTAAAAAAGTATTTGATTTTGTGGTTGGGAAAGACGGTGATTTCAAAGCCGCTTTAACTGCTGCCACAGCTGCTTCTTCTACCGGTGAACGTTTCAGAATTTTCTTCCCGGACGGAGAGTATGATTTAGGCACATTAACAGGCGACAACAACCAAAAAACGGTAATTTCACTTCCAAATGTATCTTACATCGGTCAGAGCGCTGAGAAAGTGGTTTTGTTCAATAAGCCTGCATCCGAAGGAATAGGAGTAACTGCAACTGTTAATTTCACGAGCAGTGCCAAAAATCTTTACATGCAGGACATTACGCTTTTGAATAAAATGGATTATCGCACCGGAACACTGTTGGGAAGAGCCGTTGCGCTGCAAGATCAGGGAAATAAGAATATCTACAAAAACGTAAATCTTCTCAGCAATCAGGATACTTACTATTCAGGAGATGGAAGACTTTATTTTGAAGGTGGAAGCATACACGGAACAGTAGACTTTATCTGCGGAGGCGGCGATGTGTTTTTCAATGAAGTGCTTCTTTACCTGGAAGAACGTGCCGGAAACTGCATCACAGCTCCTGCAACTTCGGGCGATTGGGGCTATGTATTCTCCGGTTGTACCATCGACGGATTTCCAATTAATAATAGCGGTTACCGCTTGGGAAGACCCTGGCAGAATGCTCCAAAAGCTGTTTATCTGAACACAACGATGAAAGTATTGCCGGTTTCAGAAGGTTGGGGTGACCCGATGAACGTGGTTCCGGCTGTATTTGCTGAATATAAAAGCGTGAATGCAAATGCTGCTTTAGTGGATTTGAGCAACCGACGCACAACCTACACCAAAGATGCAACAACTGTAACTTTGAATCCGGTTCTTACCGAAGCACAGGCTGCAAATTACACCATCGAAAACGTATTAGGCGGCACTGATGCCTGGCAGCCAAAACTTTATACCGATCAGGCTGCAGCACCTGTAATAACAGGCGAAAATAAAACCATTACCTGGGCTGGCAACAACTACGTGCTTTGCTGGGCAGTGTTCAAAGACAATGTCTTTGTGTCATTCGTTACTACCAATACATATGTAATTCCTGAGGAAGTTATAAGTGGAGTTTATACAGTTCGGGCCGCCAATGAAATGGGAGGTTTAAGCGGAGTTTCCAATTCCTATGAATACGGCTCAACCGGAGTTGAAGATTTGTATAATAATGCAGCAATCGTTGATCAAAAATACTTCACAGTTGACGGTAAGCAGATCAGAAGAGTCCGGGATTTCAAAGGAGTCGTCATTGTTCGGTCCATATTTGATGATGGAAGTGTAAAGACAGAAAAAATTATCCGAACCAGCAACGACTAAGCAGAACCGAAAGTTACATTTTGTTGACCAGAAAGGTCTTCAAAATCTCTCACATTATCATGTAATAGATCAAATAACAGCAATGAAAACAGTTATAAAATACAGTTTACTTATCATTTTCGGAGTGTTACTTATCAGTTCCGATAAGCGTCCGGTTCACATTCTCATGGCCGGCGACTCTACCATGGCCGATAAGGTACTCACGAAAACTGTAAAAGACAGCCTCACCGGAATAACCACAGAAGTACCTTTTCTGGAGCGGGGTTGGGGACAGTTGCTTCCCGAATTTATCAATCAAAAAGCTGTAGTAAAGAATTATGCCAAAAACGGCCGTAGTACCCGTACGTTTATCGAAGAAGGACTTTGGACCGATTTGCTCACCAACACCCGGAAGGGTGATGTGGTGATTATTCAGTTTGCACACAACGATGGAGCATTAACCAAAACAGAACGATATACCAATCCGGCACAATTCCGCCTGAATTTTATCGCTTTTGTGGCAGAAATTAAGGCAAAAAGAGCTACTCCGATACTCTGCACGCCCGTAGCCCGAAGAAAATTCAACGAAACGGGTGAACTTGTACCCACGCACGGCGAATATCCGGAAATTATAAGAACTGTAGCCCGCGAACAGCGTGTGCCGCTTGTAGATATGGAAAAACTTACCTCCGGATGGCTGCAAAAGGAAGGTGTGGAGTCCAGCAAAAAGTTCTTTCATAAATTTGTACCCGGCGAAAGCCCCCTTTATCCCCTCGGACTGGATGACAACACTCACTTCAACGAGTCAGGAGCACGGATAGTAGCCGGTTTATTTGTAAAAGAAACACAGAAATTACGTATCAAAAGTTTTAGTAAATTGATTAAAAAATAAGTAATTGATATGAAAAAAGAACTTTTTATAGGATTGGTCTTGCTTGTTACATTTGTGAACTGTTCCCCCAGAACCCTGCCAAATTTTGTAAGCATGGCCGATTCAGAAATGAAACGTAATCCGGAAAGCTGGATGGTCGATTTTTCAAAAGATTTGAAATGGAACTACTGCCACGGACTTGAGCTGGAGGCCATTTACGATGTCTATCGGAAAACCGGAGACAAAAAGTATTACAACTATGCCCTGAGCTATGCAGATACGGTAATCAACCCCGATGGAACAATCAAAAGCTACAAGCTGGAAGAATACAACATCGACCGCCTCAATTCCGGTAAAATGCTGTTCCCGATTTATGCCGAAACAAAGGATGAAAAATACCGCCTGGCTATGAGCCTGCTTAAAAGTCAGATGGATACCCATCCACGCATCTCAAACGGAGGTTTTTGGCACAAGAAAATCTATCCGAATCAGGTTTGGCTGGATGGATTGTATATGGCCGGACCCTTTCTGGCCGAATACGGAGCTACATTCAATACTCCTGAACTTTTTGATGAAGTAGCACTTCAGCTCACAACTGCTTACGAAGATTTACTGGATGAAAAAACAGGACTTTTGTATCATGGATGGGACGAAAGCCGCCAGCAGCGCTGGGCAGATCCTGTGACCGGAAAATCACCTAACTTCTGGTCGCGTAGCATCGGATGGTACATGATGGCGTTGGTAGATGTGCTCGATTTCATGCCCGAAAATCATCCGAAAAGAAATGAAATTATCGATATACTGAACAAAATATCGGCAGCAGTAGAAAAATACCGCGATCCTTCATCCGGCATGTGGTTTCAGGTAACTGACAAAGGCGATAAAACAGGAAATTACCTCGAATCGTCAGGCTCAGCCATGTTTATTTACACCTGGGTAAAAGGAGCGCAAAAAGGATATTTACCCAACGATTATCTCGATAAAGGTCGGAAAGCGTACGATCAGTTCGTAAAACAGTTTTTAAAAAATAATGAGGATGGAACCATCTCAATTACCGATGCATGCTCGGTTGCCGGACTCGGTGGCGAAAAAAACTACCGCGACGGAAGTTTTGAATACTATATTTCGGAACCAAAAAGGGATAACGACCCGAAAGTGGTAGCACCTTTTATCTGGACAAGTATTATGCTTAATAAGTAAACAAACTGAAATTGAGTAAAATAATGAGAAAATTCATCCTTTCCTTTGCAGCTTTTTTTATACTCTTAATTGTTCCGGCAACGATTTTGAGTCAGACTCCTGCATTCCCGGGTGCTGAAGGCGGTGGAAAATACGTGACCGGTGGCAGGGGAGGAACAGTCTATTTCGTAAATACCCTCGAAGACACAAACACCGGCAATACAGCAACACGTGAAGGTTCGCTGCGTTGGTGTCTCGGACGTTCTGAAGCAAGAACGATTGTATTTAAAGTTGGTGGTATCATTACACTCAAAAGCAGATTAAGTATAACGAAGGGAAATGTAACTATAGCCGGGCAAACAGCACCCGGCGACGGCATTTGTATCAAAGACTATGAAGTGGTGGTGGATGCCGACAATGTAATTATTCGCTACATGCGTTTCCGGCTCGGTGATGAAATTACAACTCATGAACCTGATGCATTGTGGGGCAGATACAGGAATAATATTATGCTGGATCATTGCTCGGTGAGTTGGTCCATCGATGAAGCAGCATCTTTTTACTCCAATTCAAATTTCACCATGCAGTGGTGTTTTATCACAGAATCGCTGAACAGCTCCATTCATGACAAAGGAAACCACGGTTACGGCGGATTGTGGGGCGGTAAAAATGCAACTTTCCACCATAATCTTTTGGCACATCACAACAGCCGTAATCCCCGTTTCAATGGCTGGAAACGCTCAGGACTGAGTTATTATAATCCGATGGATGAAGAGCGGTTGGATTTCAGAAATAACGTAATTTACAACTGGGGCTCTAATAGTGGCTACGGCGGTGAAGCAGCCGGAAAATACAACATTGTAGCCAATTACTACAAACCCGGACCGCAGACCTCAAGCGGCAGCCGAAGCAGGATTGTGAATGTGGATATTGATGCAAGTTCAGCTTACGGACCACGTTGGGGTACGTTTTATGTTACTGGAAATTATTTTCACAACAACTCAAGCGTAACTTCCAACAACTGGAACGGAGTAACTTATGCTTCGGGAGTTGACAAAGTGGCATGCAGGGCGGATGTTCCTTTTGAAAACATTCAGATTCCGCAGCACACAGCCGAAAAGGCTTTTGAAAAAGTCCTGGCTTACGGTGGAGCTTCATTGGTTAGAGATGCTGTTGATACACGTATTTCGGGCGAAGTATTGAATGGAACTTATACATACACCGGTTCAAAAACCGGTTACAAAGGAATTATTGATACCCAAACGGACGTAGGCGGATGGCCTGAATACAAATCGGCTACACCTCCCGCAGATTCCAATTCCGACGGTATTCCTGACGGTTGGCTCGAGACAAATTTTCCGGGAAAAACAGCCAACCAAATCAACGAAGATGGTTATACTTATCTTGAAGTTTACCTGAACAGCCTTGTAGCCGATATTACTTATAATCAGTATCTGGAAGCAAGTGATCCCACAGGAATGAATGATGTGATTTATAATTCTGATATCGTAAAAGTCAGCTTCATTCGTTCTGGTAATTTTATCAACATAAGCTCCGAATCAATGATTCAAAAAGTGAGTATTTATGATATTTCAGGAAAAATGGTCATGGAACGGGTGATTAATCATTCAAATGCAACAATAAATTCAACTATTTTACCGAAAGGTATTTATATAGTGAAGTCAACGCTGGCAGACAACACAAAGTTTTCTTCAAAAATTATTAAATAAACAACTATGCGAACACTCATTTCATCCCTTTTTATTGTTTTTATCTCATTATCCGCATCTGCACAAACTCCGGCTTTTCCGGGAGCAGAAGGAGCGGGTATGTTTACTACCGGCGGAAGAGGAGGTAAAGTCTTGTATGTGACTTCGCTGGAAGATAATGATAGTGTTGGAACGCTGCGGTGGGCAATCCGGAAAAAGGGTCCGCGTACTATTTTATTTAACGTGTCGGGTATAATTCAGCTTAATAGTCCCCTGTTTATCAATAACGGAGATGTAACAATAGCGGGGCAATCCGCACCGGGTGATGGAATTTGTATCAGCAACCATGAAACAATCATTAGCGCTGATAATGTTATTGTCAGATATCTTCGTTTCCGTCTTGGCGACGGCGCTAAAGAAGCCATTGACGCATTTTCGGGCAAAAGTCAGAAAAATATAATCATTGATCATTGCAGCATGAGCTGGAGTGTGGACGAATGTTCATCTTTCTACGACAATGAAAACTTCACCATGCAATGGTGCCTGATAGCTGAAAGTCTGAGAAATTCAGCTCACGTAAAAGGCGAACACGGCTATGGAGGCATCTGGGGCGGTAAAAATGTCACATTTCATCATAATTTGCTGGTTAGTCATGACAGCCGTAATCCGCGCTTCTGCGGAAGCCGCTACAGCAATCAGTCCGAACTGGAAAAAGTGGATTTCAGGAACAATGTAATTTATAACTGGGGAGCTAATAATGCTTACGCTGCTGAAGGCGGTAGTTACAACCTGGTAAATAACTATTACAAACCGGGACCGGCATCGAAAACAAATAAGTATTTTATAAATCCGTATGCCGATGATGGTAAAAATCATCAGCCTGCCGGTATCTTTGGAAGATTTTATCTGAAAGGAAATGTGATGGAAGGAAACCGCGCGATTACAAAAAATAATGTGTCCGGAGTAAAAATGGGTTCAAATTTTGCCGAATTTGCACCGAATGTTACCCTGAATGAACTTATCTCAAACACAGAATTCAGTATTCCTAAACCTAAAACACAGTCAGCCAAAAAGGCATATCAGTCTGTTTTGAAAAGTGCAGGATGTTCATTGGTCAGAGACGTATTAGACATGCGTTATGTGAACGAGACAAGAACAGGCACTTTTACCTTTAAAGGATCCAAAGGGAGTTCAAACGGATTGATTGACAGTCAGAATGATGTGGGAGGCTGGCCGGTTTATAACTCACTTCCCGCTCCGCCTGACACTGACGGGGATGGCATACCCGATGGATGGCTCGAAAAACGATATCCGGGCAAAAAATCAACTGATTTGAATAAAAACGGTTATACATACCTGGAAGTATATTTGAACAGCATAGTAAAACATATTAAATAAAAAATCCAATCGGGTTTGAAATTCAAAAAACAGAAAAATGAAGGTTTTTTTTCCTTTACTGGTCATCTTGTTTGCTGTTGAAGCGCTCTTCAGTCAGGTCCCTGCATTTCCGGGAGCCGAAGGAGGAGGAATGTATGCTACCGGTGGCAGAGGTGGAACGGTTTATTATGTCAATACCCTGGATGATAACAGCAATGGCTCTGCCACAACCCGCGAGGGCTCACTGAGGTGGTGTGTGGGTCGTACCGGAAAAAGAATTATCCTCTTCAAAGTGGGCGGCACCATCATGCTGAAAAGCAATCTCGATATTAAAAACGGCGATGTAACCATTGCCGGACAGTCAGCTCCCGGCGAAGGTGTCTGTATAGGTAATTTTCCTGTCAATATTTCTGCAAGCAACGTCATAGTGAGATACCTCCGATTCAGAATGGGCGACGATGCGGTGGCTTCGGGAGGGGCAGATGCGCTGGGCGGAAGGTTCTTCAAAAACGTTATCGTCGATCATTGCTCCATCAGCTGGAGTACCGATGAGTGTGCCTCGTTTTACAATTGCGACTATTTCACCCTGCAATGGAGCATTATTTCAGAGAGTCTGCGCTTGTCCAATCACGATAAGGGAGCACACGGATACGGAGGAATTTGGGGAGGTACCAATGCATCATTTCATCATAATCTCCTGGCGCATCACTCCAGCCGTACTCCCCGCTTCGGACCCGGACTTGAAGATCCGCCTTTCACCGAAAAAGTGGATCACCGCAATAATGTGAACTACAATTACGGGAATACCTACGGCGGCGAAGCCATGGATATCAATCTGATTAATAATTTCTACAAGCCGGGCCCAATGACGCTCACCAAAACCGGCAGAGGTAGAATCATCAGTCTCGACAAATCGAAAGATCCCGCTCAGTTGCGATACAATATCTGGGGACATTTGTATGTGGACGGAAACGTAATTGATGCCTCCACAAGTTCAGTTTCACAGGACATTACCGCTTGCCAAAACGCTACCAATGATAACTGGACTTACGGTGTTTACAACCAGTTTCATTCATCCTACGGGTCGGTTCCTGAAGCGGATAAAATAGCCATGAAATTAAGTAATCCTTTGGAAATTAAAGGTTTTTGGAATGAAACGCAAGTTTCTTCTCAGGTTACAACTCATACTGCCCAAAAAGCCTGTGAAAAAGTGCTCCACTTTGCAGGTGCATCATTGAGTCGCGATGCTTATGATGCCAGAGTTATCGATGAAGTGCGCAACGGAACTACTCACTTCATAGGCAGCAGAGATCCACTGAAACCGGGAATAATTGACACTCAGTGGGATACTAAACCTGCCGGCGCAGATGCTACCTGGTCGCCATGGCCTGCATTAACAGCCGGAACAGCTCCTGCAGATACCAATATTGACGGCGTCCCCGATGGTTGGCTTGAAACAAACTATCCCGGCAAACAGGCCAACGAATTGAACGAAACGGGATATACATATCTTGAAGTGTACCTTAACAGCATTGTTGAAAATATTACACTTCAACAAAATCAGGATGCAACCGGATTATTTGATGCCCGCCCGATGCACGAAAGTAAACTCAGAATAAAATATACTTCGAATGACAATCATTTTACTATTGAAGCACCTGAAATCGTCAGGGCTGTATATTTGTATAATCTTTCCGGAATCCTGGTTAATCAGTTTGCCTCGTTACGAAGCAATATTGTGAATATTCCCCTGAAAAGTGCAAATTCAGAAAAAATTATCATTGTAAAAGCCATTACAGATTCCGATAATGTACTCGTTTCGAAATTTATAATTGTCTGAGAAAATATTATAACTTAACTATCGCAAGTAATTATCAACTAATCAGTTGCAGAAAGGTTTGCTAACGGGCGACCTCGTCCGGTGAGCCGAAAAGAACGATTAAGCGAGAGCAGTGTCAAACTTGTTTGAACAATGCCGAGCGTGAGTTCTTTATCAAAAAATCAGAGAGAGCGGCGTTAAAAATCGTCCTTGTTTGAGCCTGGATAGCTGTTTCTAATTTTAGAAACAACTGAGGCGAGTTTGGACGATTTAGCCGATCGAACGCCAATTTTTCGAGTGAAGCGGGCGCAGTCTTGAATTTTT
>SAAL01000107.1 GCA_009929445.1 Bacteroidia bacterium | reverse complement strand
AAATCAGGCTTTGAAATACGGATTAAATATAACCTCTGCTTAATTTGTTTCTTAAGAGACAAAAAGTAAGTCAGGGTCTAAGGGGCGGAAGCCCCTGTTACTGAAAAAAATGTATATCTGTCTGATTGTAAGATACTATTTATTCTTAATCTTTGTTGATTTGTAAACTAGTATGAACATTCGAAAGTTCAATATCGTAAAAAAAATATGAGCACATTCATCAAGTTCAGATTCGTTTTCATAATTATCTTATTACCTGTTCTCACAATGAATGCACAGCAGGAAAATTACAAATTCCGCGACACTTCGTTACGATTTGATGAACGGGTGGAAGATCTGCTCGCCCGCCTTACGCTTGAAGAGAAAATCGGCCTGATGCAGGATGTTTCCAATCCGGTGGAACGTCTTGGCATAAAAACATACAATTGGTGGAACGAAGCACTCCACGGTGTGGCACGTTCAGGACTGGCTACCGTATTCCCTCAGCCCATCGGGATGGCAGCTACATTCAACGACAGGTCTGTACTGAAAGTTTTCACTGCCGTTTCCGATGAGGCAAGAGCAAAATATGCTTACTACGCTTCCAGGAGCGAATACGGTCGTTATCAGGGACTTACCATGTGGACTCCGAATATCAATATCTTTCGCGATCCGCGCTGGGGGCGGGGCATCGAAACGTACGGCGAAGATCCGTACCTCACCTCCCGAATGGGAGTGGCGGTTGTACAGGGTTTGCAGGGCCCCGAAACAGGGTTGTACGATAAAATTCATGCCTGCGCCAAGCATTTTGCCGTACATTCAGGCCCGGAATGGAACAGGCATTCTTTCAACGCCCAAAATATCAGTTTAAGAGATTTATACGAAACCTATCTTCCGGCATTCAAAGCCCTCGTGCAGGAGGCAGGAGTCAAAGAGGTCATGTGTGCCTACAATCGTTTGGAAGGCGAACCCTGCTGTGGCAACAACCGGTTGCTGAATGATATTTTGCGCAATAAATGGGGTTTCGAAGGTGTTGTGGTGGCCGATTGCGGAGCGATAGCCGATTTTTACAAACCAAACACACACCAAACCCATCCCGATGCAGCTTCTGCTTCCTCAGCTGCTGTAAGGACCGGTACGGATCTGGACTGCGGAACAACTTACGAGGCGCTGATTGACGGCGTAAAGGCCGGATTAATCAGCGAAAAGGAAATCGACGTTTCGGTAAGACGATTGCTCAAGGCGCGTTTCGAACTCGGCGAAATGGACAATCCCGAAAGTAACGACTGGAATAATATACCTTATTCGGTAGTTGGATCTGATGAACATGACCAACTGGCTCTGGAAACAGCCCGCGAATCGATGACGTTGCTCCTGAACAAAAATAAAGCCCTGCCTCTCAAAAGGGGCGGACTTACGGTAGCCGTGATGGGTCCGAATGCAGACGATGCCGTGATGCAATGGGGTAATTACAACGGAATTCCACCCCGTACAATCACAGTCCTGGAAGGGATTAAGGCGGCTCTGAGCGCCTCCGACACGCTTATCTACGAACCCGGATGCGCTCTGGTGGAACGTTCGCTGAAAAAAAGTGCCTTCGATCGTTGTACTGTCAAAGAAGGTCCCGGATTCTCCGCCACTTACTGGAACAATGTGAACAGGGAAGGCATCCCGGCTGCAAAAAATCGTATAACCACACCTTTCCATTTTGATACTTCCGGAGCCACCGTATTTGCTCCCGGAGTGAATCTGACCGATTTTTCGGCCACTTTCAAATCGGTTTTTACACCTGATAAAACAGGAGAAGTCGTTTTTGATTTCTATGCAAATGGTTCGCTTAAACTGTTTGTTGATACTTTGCTGGTAAAAACCATCCAAACGAATCACGGAAGCCGCCAGACAAGCTATACGATGCAGGTGGAAGCCGGCCGACAGTACATTATTCAGATTGATTTTGAATATGTAAGGGATAATGCTCAGCTCAATTTTGATTTTGGTTTCAGGGAGGAAATTGATTTTGAAAAATCAATCGAAGCGGTGAAAAAAGCCGACGTGGTACTTTTCGTTGGCGGTATTTCTCCGTCGCTTGAAGGTGAAGAGATGGGTGTGAGTCTGCCCGGATTCAGAGGTGGTGACAGAACCGATATAGAATTGCCGGCTGTGCAGCGCGAACTGATGGCAGCACTTTACAAAGCCGGTAAAAAAATCGTTTTTATCAACTGCTCCGGCTCGCCCATTGCCCTGATTCCCGAAACAGAACACTGTGAAGCCATTTTGCAGGCGTGGTATCCGGGACAGGCAGGCGGAAAAGCCGTGGCCGATGTCATTTTTGGTGATTACAATCCTGCCGGACGACTTCCGGTAACATTTTACAAAAATACTGCTCAGCTTCCTGATTTTGAGGATTATAACATGACCGGTAGAACCTATCGGTACTTGACTGCCGAGCCGATGTTCCCGTTCGGATTCGGACTAAGCTACACCACTTTCAGCTACGGAAAAGCCCGAATCAAAAAGACGACAATCAAGAAAGAACAGGTGATTGAATTTTATATTCCGGTGACCAATACCGGAAAAACGGACGGCGATGAAGTGGTTCAGGTGTATCTGCGGAAAATAAACGACAAAGCAGGACCACGAATGGCTTTGCGCGATTTCAGGCGTGTACATATTCCGGCTGGCGAAACCCGGAAAGTAAATTTCAAACTCGCCGGCAATCAGCTCGAATGGTGGAACGAAAATACCCGTGAAATGGATGTGCATGCCGGAATGTTTGAAATTCTGGTTGGTTCGAGTTCAGGGAAAGAGGATTTGAAGAAAGTAGGTATTGTACACATTAAATAAATGCATTATGAGAAAATACCTGATGCTTTTGCTGGCATGTGTTGTTTATACTGTTTGCTCAGGCAAAGCATTGATTGCCAAACAAATAGTGGTGGACAAAAACGGAAAAGGTGATTATGTTACTGTGCAGGAGGCAATCAATTCGGTGAGAGCCTTTGACCCGGCAGGAGCTACCGTGATAACAGTGAAAAACGGAATTTATCACGAGAAAATTGTGATTCCGGATTACGTATGCAATGTGAAACTGGTTGGCCAAAGCGCTGACAGCACGATAATCACTTACAACGACCATGCAAAAATCGACAACATGGGCACTTTTCGTACCTACACTTTGCAGATTCGCGGCAACGACATACAACTGGAGAACCTGACCATCGAAAATGCCGCCGAACCACTTGCTCAGGCAGTGGCGCTCCATACCGAAGGCGACAGGCTCAGTTTCAGGAATTGCCGTTTCCTGGGCAACCAGGACACACAGTACCTGGCCGGTGAAGGCAACAGACTGTATTTTCAGCATTGCTACATCGAAGGTACCACCGATTTTATTTTCGGAGGCGCCACAGCCTGGTTCGAAGCCTGTAATATCCATTGCAAGCGCGATTCTTATATCACTGCTGCAAGCACTCCGCCGAATATACGATATGGCTTTATTTTCAACAAATGTGAAATCACTGCTGCCGCTGATGTGACATCGGTGTATCTGGGAAGACCCTGGCGGGCGCATGCCATGACCATATTCATGAACTGCAATCTGCCCAAAGAGATCATTCCAGCCGGATGGGACAACTGGCGAAATCCTGATAACGAAAAAACGACTCGTTACGCAGAATATAAAAACCGAGGACAAGGAAGCAGCACCGCCGGAAGAGTGAAATGGGCAAAAATATTGAGCAAAAAGGAAGTTCGAAAAATCACTTTGAAGAATGTGCTGGGTGATTTTTCAAAAAACATTTAACTTCCTCATTGTTTGAATTGTGTACGAACACAAAAAAATCTTAAAATATTAGATTTACTAACACTTTATTACTATTTTTACTCCAGATTAAATTATAAATCAAAAAACGATTATTTTATTAACAATTTAAAAATTCAATTATTATGAAGAAAATTTTACTATTAGCATTGGTCGCAATTTCATTAAATGGATTTGCACAAACAGTTTGGAATTTTAGTGATTTTGCTACTTCTGCAGGCATTGGAGCTGATCAATCTGTTTTTATTAACGGATTAGGTATTCATGGTGGTTCTATTGGTACTAAAACAGATATGGGTGTTATTGAAGCAAATTCAAAAACTTTTACAAGCCCGACTACTACGACCAATTTCACTTTTACTCAAAGATTTAAGTTTAACGGGGGAGGATATTCAGGTGCTGCTGCCACTGATGTTACACCCACAGTTATGATGCCAACTCAGCGTTATCTGAGTTTTCAGGTAACAGGAAATTCAAATATCTATGCGATAGGAGTTACAGGTTCAAATACATCGACCAGAACCATTTTTGTTACCGATGGAAGTAAATTGGTAGGAAGTCTTATATTTCCAGGGCAAGAAAGTGGAACACCTCCATTAAATGAAGCATTGATAAGCTATACTGGAGATGCTACAACTTTGTATGTTTTTTGTAATGCAGCTGTAAGTTTATTTTATTTATCAGCTACCAACGTCGTAGTAAGCTCTGTTAACAATACTAATATCCACAAAACTGTGGTTAGCGAAAAATTATTCGATGTACTTGGTCGTGAAGTAAACAATAAGTCAAAAGGATTGATAATCAAAAGACAAACTTACGACGACGGAACCACTTCTACTTTCAAAACATACATCAGAAGCGAAAAATAAGCATTTATACAGTGATTTAAATCAAACTTAATGATATTTTCGGGCAATGCTGCTCGTCAAAATTGCCCGAAATATCTGTCAATGAATGCTTTACATTTTAGTTTGTTTTTTGTATCTAATTACGTTCAGGTTTGTGAATATTTCATTCAGGATGTACTGATTGGCTTCAGCCGGTCGGATTACTCATTCTTTTTTTTTCATAATTATAATGAGTCGTACTTTTCCCAAATATATTATCCTCTTCTTTCTTCTCACGTTTGCTTGTCAGTTGCAGGCACAGTCGCCGGTCATTACCGAAGCAGCCGGCTGGCTCGAGAGCGCTTATATCAAATGGGAGCCGGTTGCCGGTTCGGATAGTTACAACGTGTACTATTCCGGCAATGGCCTTACCGATAGAAAAATCGATACACAGCTTATCCGCAGTTACGGTACGTACTTTCGGGCAGATATTCCGGGTTTGAAAGCCGGAACTTATACCCTGAAAGTGGCTCCGGTAGTAGCCGGTGTGGAAGGTGCGGCTTCCACGAGCGGAGAAATTACTGTACTTGCACACGACCGCACCGGATTTTCATTCGCCAACGGCAGGATTCCAGGCGCTTACAAAGCCGACGGCACTCCGAAGGACAATGCCGTGATTCTTTACATCACCGAAAATAACAAAAATACGGTTTCGATGACCGTGACAGGTGCCAATGCAAATCCTTGCGTCGGATTACAGGCTATTCTGGATGGTTTCAAAAAAGGAAACGACACCCGGCCGCTGATAGTGAGAATAATTGGACAAATCACCGATCCCGACTATATGCTGAATGGCGACATTGTGATTGAAAACAAAAACAACGCTTCAAGCTATATCACCCTGGAAGGCATTGGCGACGATGCAGTTGCCGATGGCTGGGGTCTTCGGATCAAAAATGCCACCAATATCGAAGTGCGGAACTTAGGATTTATGAACTGCAACAGCGACGAAGGCGACAACGTAGGTTTGCAGCAAAACAACGATTATATTTGGGTGCACAACTGCGACATGTTTTACGGCAACGCCGGCCCGGATGCCGACCAGATAAAAGGCGACGGAGCGCTCGATTGTAAGGGCTCAACCTACGTAACCTTTTCATTCAATCATTTCTGGGATTCGGGCAAATCAAACCTGCTTGGATTAAGCGAAGATACCACTTTAGGTCTTTACATAAGCTATCATCACAACTGGTACGACCATTCCGATTCGCGTCATCCGCGCGTAAGGTTCTACTCTGCTCATGTTTACAACAATTATTACGACGGAATTGCCAAATACGGAGTTGGTTCCACCGAAGGTTCGTCGGTATTTGTCGAATCCAACTTTTTCCGAAATTGCAAATATCCTATGCTGACTTCCATGCAGGGCACAGATATCTTTTACGGCACGGGAGGAACATTCTCAGGCGAAGATGGCGGTACTATCAAGTCATTCAACAATACAATGAGTGGTCAAACCCGCTATGTGCCTTATGATCCGGTCAATTTTCCGGTGGAATTTGATGCTGTAGAGGCTGCAACAAGGGATCAGGTAATCAGCAACACCATCAAATCGAAACAGGGCGCTAATGTTTATAATAATTTTGACACAGATGCTTCTCTTTACATAAAAACATTCATACCGGATCAGCCTGAAGCTGCTAAAGAAAAGGTGATGCTCTTTGCCGGACGTATCAGCGGTGGCGATCTGAAATGGACGTTCAACAATTCGGTGGACGATGCTTCGTATGCCGTAAATACTGGTCTGAAAGCGGCTCTCACCGGTTATAAAACCAAAATGATTGCTGTTCAGGGTGAAAATTCCTCATCGGGTAGTACCCAGATACTCACTTCGTCCGGAAACCTCCACCAGACGGTGGCTCCGGGTGCTTCAATTTCCGAAATCGTGTTTACCTGGGGTGGCGACGCAACCGATGTTTCTGTTGCCGGATTGCCGGCATCGGGCATTACCTTTGTGAAAAATCCGACCGCCAAAACCATTACTGTTTCCGGTAATCCTTCGGCTACGGTAACTTTCGCCGTTACAACAACGGGTACTTCAGGCATACCGGTAAGTATTTCGGGAACAATCGAAGTTACTCAGTCAACCGGAGGCTCATCGTTCATTCACAACTTCACCACCGAAGGGAAAAACAGCACTTTCTATAACATTTCAGGCAACTTGTCAACTTCCAAAGGAACAATAACGTATGAAGACTTAACACTGACTCAATGCCTGAAAATTGAAAGTTCTACCAATATTTCATTTACATCAACCCGGGAAGGTGTTTTAACGCTTGTTTTCATTGAACCAGCGAAAAAAATAAAAATCAACGGTGAATCATACACTTCCGATGCTTCCGGCATTGTAACTGTAGTTCTCCCGGCTGGCACTCACACCATCACAAAGGCAGATGTGATGAACCTCTTCTATATGAAACTGGTGTATGATAATACTTCAAAAGTAGATGAAACATCAATTTCAAATCTTAAAATTTTTCCAAATCCCGCTTCTGATGTGCTGCATATTTCTGTCGAAACCGAACTGAAGAGAATTGAAATTTTCACCCTTTCCGGACAGCCGGTTATAAAAATAAATGGAAATTCTAAAGTAGTGGATATCAGCCGGTTGGATGTTGGACATTACCTCATTAAGCTTTTTGCAGATGAAGGAGTGGTTTCGAAGTTGTTTGTTAAAAAATAACTGATGTATTCATTTTATTTAAATTAAAATTTATTTCGTTGTATATCAGATATATATCTTATGTTTTACCTTGAAAAATTCAATACGTAATGAAAAACAGCAATATTTCCAGAAGAGAATTCCTGTCCATGTCGGGTGCATTGGCGGGTACAGTGCTCATTGATCCGGTATCATCACTTTACGCAGCCGAAAAAATAAGCGCTGATCATTTACTGAAAAAAACAAGAGTGGCGCTTGTAGGGACCGGCCACAGAGGTACCGGCATGTGGGGCAAAAGTGTGATGGAGGAGTATGCCGGATACGTACAGTTTGTGGGTTTGTGCGATAAAAATCCCGGCAGGCTCGAAGTCGGCAGGCAGCTCATCGGCACCGATTGCCCTGTTTACACCGATTTTGAAAAAATGATGCTCGAAACCAAACCCGAGGTGCTGATAGTGACTACCGACGACAATACGCACGATTATTTTATAAGCCGCGGAATGGAACTGGGAGCCGATATCATCAGCGAAAAACCCATGGCTACCGACGAACGGAAAATTCAAACCATCATCGATGCCGAAAAAAGAACCGGAAAAACCTGCCGCGTGACCTTCAACTACCGTTACTCGCCTCACCGCGCCAAAATGTGGGAAATTCTTCGCTCCGGTGAAATTGGCGAATTGACATCCGTTGATTTTCACTGGTACCTGGATACTTCCCACGGTGCCGATTATTTCAGAAGGTGGCACCGCCTGGTCGAAAAAAGCGGCTCGCTGTGGGTACACAAAGCCAGTCATCATTTCGACCTGCTCAACTGGTGGATCGAAAGTGATCCAGAAAGCGTATATGCGCTCGGTGACCTGGAATTTTATGGAAAAAACGGACCGTTTCGGGGTGAAAATTGCCGAAAATGCCCGCACACAACTGAATGTAAATTCTTTTTTGACATCAACAAAAACGAAAGACTCCGCAGACTATATCCAGATAATGAAAAATACGACGGCTATTACCGGGATGGCTGCGTATTCCGGAATGATGTGAATATTTACGACAAAATGGCAGCTACCATCAAATATAAGAACGGAGTACAGGTTTCGTATTCGCTCACAGCCTATTCGCCCTACGAAGGTTACCGCATTGCTTTCAATGGAACCGAAGGCAGAATGGATGCCTGGATACAGGAATCGAATCCTACGTCGGATGCCAATTACGACGAAATAGTGGTTTATAAAAATTTCGGAAAACGAAAATACATCCAGATTCCGCAGGGAGCTGGTCACGGAGGAGGCGATAAACTACTGAAAGATCAGATTTTTATACCCGAAACAGCCGATCCGCTCAAACAGGCAGCCGGTATCCGCGACGGTGCGCTGGCATGCCTCATTGGCATTGCAGCCCGCAAAAGCATCGCTTCGGGTAAACCGGTGTCCATCGACGGACTTACCACCATTCAACCCGAAAATCAGAAAATTTATAAAAGGGTATAAATCAAATAGATATGTTGAAAATAAAATTTGTCATCGTTTTTTTTCAGGTTTGTTTCGTACTTAGTTTACATTCACAGTACTACATTTCTAAAGTCTGGACAGCCGATCTAGGAAACGGCAAATACAAAAACCCGGTTTTGCATGCCGATTATTCGGATCCGGACGTGTGCAGAGTAGGGGATGATTATTATATGACGGCATCAAGTTTTGCGAGTGTCCCCGGATTGCCGATTTTACACTCGCGAGATTTGGTGAATTGGAAATTAATCGGACATGCTATTGAAAGACTCGAACCGCAGGACGTATTTTCTTCCGTTCAGCACGGCAACGGAGTTTGGGCACCTTCCATCCGTTTTCATAACGATGAATTTTACATCTATTGGGGTGACCCGGATTTCGGGATTTACATGGTGAAAACCAAAGATCCAGCCGGAAAATGGTCGAAAGCCGTGATGGTAAAGCCCGGCAAAGGGCTGATTGACCCGTGTCCGCTTTGGGATGAGGACGGTCGGGCGTATGTGGCGCATGCCTATGCGGGAAGTCGTGCCGGAATTAAGAGCATTCTGGCAGTATTTGAAATGAATGCGGAAGGAACGAAAGCCATCACACCAAGTCGCACTGTTTACGACGGACATGCTGATGACCCGACTATCGAAGGGGCGAAATTTCACAAACGTAACGGAGAATATTACATTTTTGCACCGGCAGGAGGAGTGGCTACTGGTTGGCAGGTGGTGATGAAATCCAAAAACGTCTATGGCCCTTACGAGCGAAAAGTGGTGCTGGCACAAGGAAAAACGCCGATAAACGGCCCGCATCAGGGAGCCTGGGTGGATACGCCCGAAGGTGAAAATTGGTTTTTTCATTTTCAGGACAAGGGAGCTTATGGACGTATCGTTCATCTTCAACCGATGATTTGGAAGGACAACGGATTTCCAGTAATCGGCATTGACAAGGATAATGACGGCATTGGAGAACCGGTTTTGGAGTATAAAAAACCGAAAATTTCAGGAAATTATCCAAAACAAACACCTGCTGAAAGCGATGAATTTTCGACCAATGAATTGGGGTTGCAATGGCAGTGGCACGCTAATCCGACCGAATGGTGGAGTTTCTCGGATTCTCAAAAAGGAATTCTCACGCTTTTCTCCGTTCCAATTCCTGAAAACTACAAAAATCTCTGGGATGTGCCGAATTTGCTTTTGCAGAAATTTCCTTCGAATAAATTCACAACAACGGTGAAGTTTTCCTTTAAACCCGATGAGCGATTTGTAGGCGAAAGAGCAGGTTTGCTCATCATGGGAATGGATTACTCCTTGCTTTCCATCGAAAAAACGAAGGATGGATTCTCCATTTCGCAGGATGAATGCATTAGTGCTGATAAAGGAAAAGCTGAAGTGAAAAATGAAACGATTTCAGTCAGGCAGTCGGATGTTTTCTTCCGGGTAAATGTGGGAACGGAGGCAATGTGCAGTTTCTCGTACAGTCTGGATGGAAAGAAATTCATCCGAATCGGTAAACCTTTTAAGGCCCGTGAAGGCAAGTGGATTGGAGCAAAAATGGGCGTTTTCTGTTCCCGCCCAATCAGTAACAACGATGGCGGACGAATGGAAATTGATTGGTTTAGAATTGATTAAAGTATTTC
>SAAL01000210.1 GCA_009929445.1 Bacteroidia bacterium | reverse complement strand
TGAAAACCGGAAGTCAATATTATAATCTTACAATCGGTGGAACGGGAAATATTATGGCGCAACCGGCAGCTTTGATCGTAAAAGGTAATCTTAGTTGTGAAGGTGGAATATTTACTTTAGGCGGAAGTACAACCGTTTATGGAAATATCAATTTGAACGGAGGAAGTTTAATCTCTTCAGTGGAAAGCCCGATAAGCTTAAAAGGCAATTGGTCCGCCTTAAGCGGAACCTCTTTTAATCACGGAAACGGTACGGTTAATCTTATCGGCACAAATCAAACAATTTCCGGTTTCAATACTTTTTTCAATTTTACCAAAAATATTTCAGCTACTGATACGCTTTTTTTTGATACGACTGCCGGATCAACTTTGAATGTTGCTGGTAATCTTTCTCTGAACGGAGCGGGTGGAAATTTTTTGAGTTTGCGTTCCACAACTCCCGGAACTCAGTGGAATATTAATCCGAGCGGCACTCTTAATATTTCTTATCTGGATGTGATGGATAGTAACAGCACAAGTGCAATAGACGCTACCCTTGGAAATATTATAGATTCCGGAAATAACACCGGTTGGATCTTCGATAACACCGGGCCTAATATGTCCTTTGGAGCTATCCCAACTATTTCCAACGACACTCTTTTCCCTATTTTTGGAACAGCTTCGGATGATAATATTGTCTCTGGGGTAAACTTTAGGACTGACATCATTTATTATCCATGTACAGCCAATGATGGGAGTTTTGACGAATCGATAGAGGACTTTACTTGTAATCCGATTTCAGCTTTAAGCGATGGTATACACACATTCTATTTAATCGCTTATGATATAAACGAAAATTCTGGATCATCAGGGGTGGAAAAAAATATTATTATTGATACGACTCCTCCGGTTATTACCGCTTTCAGCGTTCCTGCAAATTCAACCTCGACAACAATCGAGGTGACTGATTTTTCCGTTACAGATGCTAATGCGGTGGCAGGCTATTTATTGACCGAGACAAGTACTGTTCCGGAGTTGAATAATACCGGGTGGTCAAGTGTGTCTCAGGCAAGTTATGCTTTTTCTTCCGATGGGACAAAAACTCTTTTTGCTTGGGCCAAGGATTCGGCCGGAAATATCTCAGCTTCCTCCGTCGCAAGTGTTGTTATTTCTCCCGCCGATACGACCCCTCCAAGTATAAGTTCTATCAACGTGATTCCCGGAGTAAACAATGTTGAAATAACCTGGACTACAAATGAGGATTCGATTTCTAAAATAGATTACGGCTTAACTAACTCCTACGGGTTAAATGTTCTTGATTCCACTCTTAAATTAAATCACAATGTTTTGATAAGCAGTTTAAATGCTTGCACTACTTATCATTTTCGCATCGGATCGAGGGATGCCTTACTGAATTCAAGTTTTAGCCCAGATCAAACATTCAATACCGGCGGATGCATTGTGGCGGATACGGTTCCGCCGACGATCGCTTCAATTGTCGCTTCGCCGGATATTAACGAAGCTAGTATTAGCTGGATGACTAATGAGCCGGCTTCTTCGATTGTGGAATACGGAACGGATAATAATTATGGTCAAGAGGTCTCGGATAATACCTTGGCACATTCTCATAATTTAATGATTTCCGGATTGAATTCTTGCACGGTTTATTATTATAAAGTTCGTTCTTTGGAAGCATCTTCCAATGAGGGAGTAGTTTCCAATCAATCATTTACCACCGGCGGATGTATTATTCCCGTTACTGATAATACAACTAGCGATACCACCACCTCAGCTTCGACTGTCAGCACGGTCTATTCTTCCGAGGAGGATTCCGATTCTTGCGATTTGGATAAGCCCGGGGAGCCGGAAATTATTTCCGTCAAAGCGCGAGATTCTAAATCTGTAATTTTGGAGATAGATAAGGCCAGCGGAGATGATGATGAATATGAAATAAAGTACGGAACCGTCAGTGGGGACTATCCATGGCAAGCGGAAGACATAGATGATGGCGAAATAGAAAGTTTTATTGTTAATGAATTAAAAGCCGGTACGGATTATTATTTCAAAGTCAGAGCTTTAAA
>SAAL01000016.1 GCA_009929445.1 Bacteroidia bacterium | reverse complement strand
TTTCATGTACAAAGATATGCTCAAAGAGGGCAAGGGAACCAAAATGACCGTTACGTCCATTCAACTTGATGCCGGCATCCCCGAAAGCGTTTTCAATAAAGGGAATTTAAAATAAGCCCCCAGCCCCCTGAAGGGGGATTTGTTGCGTTAGTGAGAATTTGTTCAGTTTAATAATCAACCAAATTGATTTTCAAAAAATATAAAACTTTAATCATAGCACGAAAATCCCCCCTTTAGGGGGTTAGGGGGCAAGGCGCAATTATGAAAGACACCAACAAAGCACTTCTTTTCGTTGCCATTACTGTTTTCAGCTGGTCAACAGTAGCAACAGCTTTTAAAATTGCTTTACGGGATTTTTCACACTACGAATTGCTGCTGGTAGCTACCGCAACGGCTCTGATTGTTTTCGCTGCCGTTATCACCCTGCAATCAAACTGGCATCTGGTAGCCTGTATCACCAAGAAACAATGGCTCAGCTATGCTCTGACAGGATTTCTGAATCCATTTTTTTATTATCTGGTTCTGTTCAAATCCTATGACTTATTACCCGCTCAGCTGGCTCAGCCCATTAACTATTTCTGGCCTATCCTGCTCACCATTATGCTGGCGGTTTTCACACACCAACACATTGCAGGAGTGAAATTCATCGGCATGATCATTTCATTTGCCGGCGTGGTACTTATATCACTGGGACCCGGCAGCATATCGGGCGAAGATGTTTCAATTGCAGGACTACTGCTGGCATTTTTCAGTGCATTTATCTGGGCCGGTTTCTGGATAATGAACAAAAAAAATCCTCAAACCGACAACACCGTTAATTTGTTCGCGAGTTTTCTTTTCGGACTTATATATTTGCTGATTGGTGCATTGTTTGTGGACCTGAATCTTGATTCTGCAAAAGGAATGCAGGCAAGTATCTGGTCAGGTCTTTTCGAGATGGCAATACCGTTCCTGTTCTTCGGAATGGCTTTGCGAAAAACTAGCAATCCGGTTCTTATCAATCAGCTGTGTTACCTGTCCCCTTTTCTTTCGCTGTTTTTTATTCATTTCATACTGAAGGAGAAAATTTTCATCACTACGCTCATTGGCCTGCTTCTGATCATTGCCGGAGTGATTTTCAATGAATATATCGCCAAAAAACAATCCCCCTCACGCTCATAATGCGTTCGGGGGAAATTGTTTGTTTTTCGAATCCTTAACGGCGAAAAATTACCTTCCGGATTGTTTGATAAAATTTTTCAGTTCGTTGTTGAACTCCTCTTCCTCCATCAGGTCCTCGATAGCTATGTGCATTCTGTAACGCCAGCTTGCTTCGGAGTTAGATGGATCGTTGATGCGTTCTTCGTGCGGATTTTCGCGACGAAGTTTTTCGGATATTCCGAGCAGATCCTGCATCTGGAAAATTGCCCACATAGCCGGTGAATAAAGGTGCTGCAGGATAACATCGCGGGAAATCCACCACTCGCAGAAATATGGCGCTTCGCCCCAGTGGCCGAGTTGCTGATTGTAAAATTGCTGCGTGATGCTGCGGTCTTCTTCCCACCAACCTCGTATGGTACTCATATCGTGAGTCGAAGGTGTTACAACCGACAGGTAAGCAGCATCATTCGGATGTGCAAAATCAATTTTATTGCTTTTCGGCGCACGCTGAATTTCGAGACTCAGTATTCCGAGCTCTTTCATCACAGAGGTTACCGCCGGATTCATCATTCCAAGGTCTTCGCCACAGATGAGCATGTTGGTAGCGCGCTTCAGAGCCGGAAGTTTGTCCAGGCCGGAGTGATACCAGTTTTCATCCTGACGGTGATAGTAATAGTGAATGTACAGTTCGTCGAGTCCTTTTTTGATGTGTTCGTCCAGTTCGGCATACGTACGGAGGGAATGCATACCGTAGCGTGGATAAAATTGTGTACGGTCCGTACCTTCCACTTCGAAAAACAAGACGTTGGAAATCAAATCGTAGAGCCCGTATTTTACCTTTTCAGAAATTTCGCCGTTTTTGTAAAGTGTCTCAACATACGCCTGATGGAGGTATTCGGGTTTCAGTCTCAGTATCCACCCTTCTTCCACCTGGAGGCAATTGGCTTTAACCCAGGCTGCTTCGCTGCCGAAGAAGTCATACAGAATCTGGTCGGTAATATACGGTTTGCAGAAGCGGTTGTAGTCAAATCCGATTCCTTTTTCGGCAAACTCATTGATATAGATTGGAATAGAAGGATTCAGATGACCCATAATGCCTTCCACCTCACTGGCAGGAATCTCCCAGATGCGGAAAAATCCGAGTATGTGGTCGATGCGGAATGTGTCGAAATAGTTCGACATTTGTGCAAAGCGTTGTTTCCACCATTTGAAGCCGGTATTTTTCATCTGTTCCCAGTTGTAGGTAGGTAATGACCAGTTCTGGCCTTTGATGGCAAACATATCGGGCGGAGCTCCGGCGTTCATATCCATGTGAAACAGTTCGGGTGTGACCCACGTATCCACGCTGTTGCGGTTTACACCTATCGGGATATCGCCTTTCAGCACTATTCCATGTTCGTTGGCATACAAGCCGGCATCGTTGAGTTGCCTGTGCAGATGATACTGTATGTAGTAATTTACACCGACCTCGTCGAAATGGGACTGATCGGATGACGTAAATGCTGCAATTTTCGATTCATCGTATTGTGCAAATTCCTGCCACTGCCGGTAATCATTGGTTCCGAAACGATCGCGCAGCACACAGTAAGCAGCATAGGGAACAAGCCAGAAAGCGTTTTTATCAAAGAAAACCTTGAATTCCGGATCGTTCAGAAATGCAGATTTCTGATGCAGGTAGGCTTCTCTGGCATATTGAAGTTTGAAATTGATAACTTCGAGGAATGAAATAAGCGGAAGTGCATTCAGCTCTGCCTGTTTGGGCAGGTACTGCTGTTTCATGTAGCTGTTAGCAGGCATTGCCCCCAACTCCGGAAGATTTAGAAAAAGCGGATTCAGCGCAAAAGCTGATATGGCTGCGTAGGGCAGCACGTCAAGTTCGGTATGTGTTCCGGTAGTGTCATTCAGGGGTAATAGTTGAATGAGTTTCATCCCGATTTTTTCAGACCAGTCAACGAGTAGTTTCAGATCGGCAAAATCGCCCACTCCAAAACTTTTGCGGGTACGAATACTGAACACTGGCAATCCAAGTCCTGCCCCGTGCCAGGACTGATTATCAACCCGAATAAAGCCATCGTTTGTCTGCACAACCGAATTTTGAATTACAGCAGCTATTCTGTCGGGGCCCTGTTCGAAAAAGAGAAAATGACCTGCTTCAGCGTCATAAACGCCGTATTTATAATGAATTTCGGTGGTGGCCTTGCTTAAATCAATTTTAAGTTCCCATTCATCATCACGAAGATTCATCATCGCCGGATCGGATACTGTCCAGTTGCGCAGCTGCTTGCAGTTTCCTATAATGCAAAGTGCCTGGTTTGGTTTCAGCAGCGGCGCTTTAACAATGAATTTATGCGTATATTTAGCCGGCTGTTTTGCTTTTGCAAGAGCTGCTATGCCGGGTTTGAGTAAAACTTTCCGGAATGGTGAGGTCATGAACACATTTTCGACGCTTCCGGCCACATTCCAGCTGTCAAAGCAGTAGTAATCGTCTGTGTTTTTTTGGAGCTCCACTGTGCGGTTATCTCCCCATTCTTCGGTATATTTTCCTGTGTTTTCGTCGAAAAGGAGGTACTTGTATTTCAACGGTTCGGTGGCTGGGGGGTTGCACTCAAATTCTCCGTACCAGTTTTCGTGGCTGTTAAGGCTGAGCGGCAGCGCTTTGCTAAAATCTCCGTCACCGAGTTCTTTCACATTTCCTGAAACCAGAATGCGTTGTCCCCAGCGAGTAAAATAAGGTATATTTACGTGTATTTTCATGACTTTACCCTTAAGAATTGTTTTCGATAAAAGTTTGTAAATTCAAAATTACTTCATAATGTATTATCTGTCTCGGAGTAAAGTTAAAAAAGACATTCAAAAAGGTTTCAAACGTTTGCATTGAATCATTACCTCATTCACATTTTATAAAAAATACGGTTATCTATTTGATTTTCCATACGTTAAGAAATTGATTTGATTTGTTTCAAAAAAAACTTCGGATTTTATCTAAATTTCTGTAATTTTGCAAAAAATTACTCATCCAAAAAACTCACCGAATTTATGTCAGAAGATTCCACCTTATTCAAAGTATTTTCGGGCACAAAAAGCCGTTATCTGGCCGAAAAAATCTGTAAAAGTTTAAATTGGCCACTTGGAAAAATGAATATCGAACACTTTTCCGATGGTGAATTCTCAGTCTCTTACGAAGAATCCATCCGCGGACAGTACATCTACCTGGTTCAGTCCACTTTCCCCAACTCGGACAATCTGATGGAACTTCTGCTCATGATCGACGCTGCCAAACGGGCTTCGGCCTACAAGGTCATCGCAGTTATTCCGTATTTCGGGTGGGCGCGTCAGGACCGGAAAGACAAACCACGCGTATCCATCGGAGCAAAACTTATAGCTGACATGCTCACCGTAGCGGGCGTGGACCGGGTTATCACCATGGATCTTCATGCCGACCAGATTCAGGGATTTTTCAACGTCCCGGTTGACCACCTGTATGCATCCACCATTTTTATTCCTTACATCAAGTCGCTGGCTCTTGAAAATCTGGTAATTGCCTCTCCCGACGTGGGAGGCTCCAAACGGGCAGGATCTTACTCCAAACACCTGGAAGTGCCGATGGTACTCTGCCACAAAACACGCGAAAAAGCCAATGTGGTAGGTGAAATGAGAATAATAGGTGATGTGGAGGGCAAAAATGTGATTATAGTTGACGACATGGTAGATACAGCCGGCACACTCTGCAAGGCAGCCAATCTGATGATTGACAATGGAGCACTCAGTGTGCGCGCCATCGTTTCACACGGTGTGATGTCCGGAATTGCCAGCGATAACATCACCAACTCCAAACTGACTGAAATTGCATTCACCGATTCCATTCCATTCGACTGCACAAAATGCGCGAAAGTAAAAATCCTGAGCATTGCCGATATGTTTGCCGATACCATCCGAAGGGTGCAGGAACACAAATCCATCAGCGAACAATACCTGCTGTAACAGAGTATTTTTATTTCCAGAATGACACCCTTTGAACTTAATTCCAAGTCAAAGGGTGTTTTTTTGGCACAGATATTGAAATATCGAAAGTAAGATAGCTAATTCAGTAACTATTTAAAACTTAAGATTATGAAAACAAAGGAATTGATCGTTTCATTTGCAGCCATGTTCGCGCTGACAATAGCAATACCGGCAGAATCCGCAGCAGCGCCTCCGTATTGGGCACCTGCCAACGGATACAGAGCAAAAAACACCCACATTTATTTTCCACAGCAAAATTTCTATTACGACCTTCATCGCGGCGTGTATATTTACATGAACGGCAGAAACTGGAGTACAAGTGCTGCGCTGCCGGTTATGTACAGAAATATAAACCTGAGTGTAGTTCCACAGGTGCAACTGGCGATAAACAATCATCGGCCATACGACTACAACAGCAATCACCGGGCTAAATACTGAAACCGGAAAGCACAGCACGACTACTACAAACGAATGGAAAAACATCAACGGACTTACAGCAAAGCCATGTACAAAGCAGATAAAAAATACTACCGGGCCAATAAGAAAATGGTAAAAAAATATTACAAACAAAACAAAAACCACCGGTAGCCGAAAAGCCAATAAGACGTAAGTAAAATAAGGATACACCGTATTTTCAGGCCATATACAGTCACTTCTGAAAACAACTCCTGATAATCAACAACTTCAGGAGTTGTTTTTTTGAATGATTATTTATACTTTTGGCACTGAATTGGATACTCGACCTGAATATTTTTTAAAAAATCAAACATAAAAAAACCACTCCATGAAAACTAAAAAAATCGTTGCTGCACTTGTCGTTTTGACATTCGCAATCATCACCACAACACCTGCAAATGCCGTTACCACTCCACCCTGGGCACCTGCCGGCGGTTACAATGCCAAAACCACACACGTATTTCTGCCCGATCAGAATATGTATTTTGACCTGAAAAAAAACGTTTACATCTATGAAGAAAACGGACAATGGTTCAACAACCCCACACTGCCCCAAAAATTCAGTGAGGTAGATTTCAACAATGCAAAACAAATTGAAATTGAAATGAAGGGCGAAAATCCCTACACCAAAAATCTGGAACACCGCGAAGCTTTCAACAAACAGATTAAGGCCGAACAGGACGCCTACTTAAAAGAACAAAAACAGAAACTGGATGAAGCAGAAAGACTTCAGAAAGAAGCCGAAAAAGCACAAAAAGAAAGTGAAAAAGCACAAAAAGTGGTAGATAAAGCCCAGCAGGAATCTGAAAAAGCACAGGAAAAAGCACAGACAGCTCAAAAAGAAATTGACAAGGTAAACGAAAAAGCTGCTCAGGAAGCCGAAAAAGCACGCGTGAATGCAGAAAAAGCTCAACAGAAAATAGACGCTGCCAACGCCAAAGCGCAGGAAAAAACAGACAAAGCAGCACAAAAAGCAGCCAAAGAAGCTGAAAAAGCACAAAAACTAATTGATAAAGCCAACGCCAATACTGCCAAAGCAGAAGCCAAAGCACAAAAAGAGAAAGAAAAAGCTGCAGCAAAAGCCGCTAAAGAAGCCGAAAAATCACAGAAAAGCATAGATAAAGCCAAAGCTCAGGCTGCAAAAGCAGAAGCTAAAGCACAAAAAGAAAAAGCTGCAGCAGAGAAAAAAGCAGCCAAAGAAGCCGCTGCTCAACAGAAACAAATCGACAAAGCCAATAAAGAAGCCGCTAAAGCCGAAGCTAAAGCACAGAAAGAGGCCAAAAAACTACAAAAAGAAGTAGAAAAAGCACAGAAAAACGCTGACAAAGCACAAAAAAATGCCGAGAAAGCACAGAAAAAAGCCAATATAATTCAGAACGCAACACCACCTGCAGCTCCTCAAGAAGCGCCGGCTCCCAATCAGTAATTCACTCCAAACAAACTCCTGCAAAAAAAATGCAGGAGTTTTTTTTCAAAAAAAAACTTCACATTGCCGGGATCAGGTAAAGAATTATGATTTTGAAAAGTTTTTTTCCGAAAAAATAATGTCGCTCCGAAGAACTTTTGTTGATGGGTGTAATCTATTTTCTACGAGATTGTCACACCGCTGGTGCTAATGACTTAAGCCACGTAGAGGAAAAAATTAGGATAGAAATAATATGTATCAGAATATAACGCCTCGTAGAGGCGAAATTATGACAAATGACGTTTTTAAATCAATTATATAAAATTTACCGGAAAATATTTAAATAGAATACAGGTTGTTGAAACAATAAACAATCATGAAATTCAGGTTTTTTAAAATTAGTTATATGAACAGAACAAAACTTTACCGGAAGATGAGTTGCCGGAAATTTCTTACATTTGCATTACATAATGAACAAAAAAAATGCAGATACAAAAAATAATAATCCTCTTTTCACTCGTCGTGTGGTCAATTACATTGCATGCACAGCGATATACCATCAGCGGGTACATCACCGACAAATCAAACGGTGAAACACTCATCAGCGCCTCTGTCTTTGATGAAATATCAAAAAAAGGGACTATAACAAATAATTACGGCCACTATTCCATTTCGCTGAATGCCGGCGAAGTGGATTTGAATTACAGCTACGTGGGATACACTACTGAAAAAAGTAATTTCAGACTTACGAAAGACACGGTGATTAACGTAAAAATGGATGCCAGCATAGCCCTCCGCGAAGTGACGGTAGTGGGCAGGCGCAACGAAATGGGCGTTCAGGGCACCCAGATGAGCGCCATCGAAGTGCCCATAGAGCAAATCAAAAACATCCCGACACTCTTCGGCGAAAACGACCTGATCAAAGCCCTGCAACTGCTGCCGGGAGTACAATCCGGCACCGAAGGTTCGGCAGGATTGTATGTGCGCGGAGGCGGACCTGATCAAAACCTGATGCTCCTGGATGGAATTCCGATTTACAACGTCAACCACATGTTCGGCTTTTTTTCGGCATTCAATACCGATGCCGTAAAGAATGTTACCCTCTACAAGGGAAGTTTTCCGGCACGTTTCGGAGGAAGACTCTCATCGGTGGTAGATGTGAGAATGAAAGATGGCGACGATAAAAACTTTCACGGCAATGTGAGCGTTGGGCTTATCTCGTCAAAATTCAACCTGGAAGGCCCGATAATAAAGGAAAAAACCACCTTCAACATCTCTGCACGCAGAACTTACATCGATTTCCTGAGCCAGCCCATCATCAAAAGGGCAGCAAAAGAAAACTCTGGCGACGAAACAGGTAACACCACGGCCGGATACTACTTCTACGATCTCAACGCCAAACTGACGCACAAATTTTCGGAAAAAGACAAACTCTATCTGAGTGCTTACCTGGGCGATGATGCCATATACGCCAGGTATCGCACCAGCAGCACGTCGTACGGCGACAGAAATACAAGCGACTGGATGAAACTGAACTGGGACTGGGGAAACGCCATCGCTGCTCTGCGATGGAATCACGTGGTTACCAACAAGTTATTCATGAACACAACTGCCGCATACACCCGCTACCGGTCTAATATGAACGTGGGTTACCTCTCCGAAAGTACCGATAAATCCATCAATCCTCCAAAAACACGCACCGAAGAGTTCAGGGTGGGATACCGCTCGGGGATTGAAGATGTATCGCTGAAAGCTGATTTCGACTATGCGCCAAATACAGCACACGATATTAAATTCGGCGTTAACTATACTTACCACACTTTCAGGCCGGATGTTTCCACTTTCTATTTTTTCAATAATTACAACGATAAAAACGAAACGATGGATACCGTAATCGGCAAAGGAAATATCTATGCACACGAAACCATGACCTATCTGGAGGACAACATCACACTCACCGACAGATTCAAACTCAACGCAGGCATCCATTTTTCCACGTTCAACGTGCAACAGAAGAATTATTTTTCCATAGAACCCCGCCTCGGAATACGGATGCTGATAAACGAACAACTTTCGGTCAAAGCCGGATACGCTCACATGAATCAGTACATTCACCTGCTTTCCAACAACAGTATCAGCATGCCTACCGACCTGTGGGTACCAGCCACACGGTTTATTGAACCGATGAAATCCGATCAGTATGCCTTCGGGATATTCTACAACCTGAAAAACCTGCTCGATTTCTCGCTCGAAGGCTACTACAAGTCCATGAACAACCTGATTGAATACAAGGATGGCGCATCCTTTATGGGCGAATCGTCCGGCTGGGAAGAAAAAGTGGTGATGGGGCGCGGATGGTCTTATGGAGTGGAATTTCTGGCCCAGCGTTCATTCGGAAACACTTCCGGATGGCTTGGCTATACCTGGTCCAAAACCGAACGGCTCTTCGACCGCCCGGGACAGGAGTTGAACTACGGAAAAGTATTTCCGGCCAAATACGACCGCCGCCACGACCTGAGCATCACGGTGATGCATAAATTCTCCGAAAAAATTGACATTTCGGGCAACTGGGTGTTTGCTACCGGCAACACAGCCACACTCGGCATGCAAACCTATCAGGGTACTGTCATCCCCGAAACAAATCAGGGATACACCTTCAGGGGCCCTGAAACCTACATCAGTTCCCGAAACAACTACCGCTACAACAACTACCACCGGATGGATCTGGGAGTGAATTTTCACAAAAAGAAAAAACGGGGAATCCGCACCTGGAACATCAGCATCTACAATGTGTACAATCAGTACAACCCGTTCATGGTCTATCAGTCGTCCGAGGGCAGCTACAATCCGCGCACCGGACTTTACGAGAGCAGCCAGGTGCTCAAACAGGTAACCCTGTTCCCCATCATCCCATCTGTTAGTTACAGCTATAAATTTTAATAAAATGAAAATCAGACACATATACATGGTATTTTTGATGGTGGCATTGCTGACTGCCGGATGCGAGAAAACCATAAAATTCCGGGGAGAAATCATGAATCCGATGCTGGTAGTGAGCAGTTTTGTCACACCCGACTCGGCGATAAAGGCTGTATTGACCGAATCCAGGTTTTTTCTGGACGAAGGAAGCGGAGGCTACGGTGGATATGAATACAACAAAGTGACGAACGCCGATTTCAGTCTGTACGTGAATAATACCTTCAAAGAGAAACTTACACATACCGGAGCAGGCATTTATCGGGCTGCATACAGACCGAAGCCGGGCGAAGAAATCAGAATAGAAGCAGTTGCATCGGGATTTGAATCAGTAAAAGCCACCACCGTCATTCCACCGCAGCCCGTCATCCTGAGCGTGGACACATCATCAGTGACAGAGAAGCAATACTACATAGGCTACACGGGCGAATACAACGGATCCAACCGGCAAGATACGCTTTCGGAATACACGTACAAAAACATCCGGTTTAGGGTAAAATTGCGTGATGACGGTAACAAAAAAAACTACTACCGGCTGGTAGTCCGAAAACGTACTTACTATGAAAATGAGGTGAATGAATCGTATTTATTTGATTTCGAAGACATTGTATTTGGAAATCAGCAGACCAACGACATCGGAAGCCTGTTTGAATTCTCAGACAACAATTATTTTTTCGATACTTTTACAGATGATTTATTCAACGGGAAAGAATACGATTTGAAATTTTCGAATTCAATCCGGATAAGTCAAAAAGACTACAAAGGCTACGATTCTCAATTCCGGAAAGAAATGAGAAGCACCTACTACATTTACCTGCAGGAAATTTCCCACGATTACTACATGTATGCCAGATCGTCGGCTGCAGCCGGTAATCAAAGCGGAAATCCATTTACAGAACCTGTGCAGATCTATACAAACATCGCAAACGGCATAGGTATATTCGGCAGCTATGCCTCTTCTGCTCCGGCAGTGATAGATTACAGGAACGAATAATTTTTGTTTCGGGATATTGCCTTCAGCTCCCGAAAGCCTGTTTGTCATTTCAATAAAAAAAACTATATTTGTAATTCGTTTCTAACCTCCAGAAAAGTAACTACAGATGGATTCATACGTTGTTTCGGCTCTTAAATACCGCCCTTCCACCTTTCGCTCGGTAGTGGGGCAGGATGCGCTCACTACCACCCTGAAAAATGCGATTAAAAGCAAAAAACTGGCTCACGCTTATCTTTTCTGCGGTCCGCGCGGTGTGGGTAAAACCACCTGTGCCCGCATTTTTGCCAAAACAATCAATTGCGAACATCTCACCGAAGAATTCGAAGCCTGCAACCAATGTGAATCCTGTAAATCATTCAACGATCAGCGATCCTACAACATCCACGAACTGGATGCCGCCTCCAACAACGGTGTGGACGATATACGCACCCTCACCGACCAGGTTCGGATACCACCGCAGATAGGCCGATACAGCGTATACATCATCGACGAGGTACACATGCTTTCGCAGGGCGCTTTCAATGCGTTTCTGAAAACACTGGAAGAGCCCCCTGCACATGCCATCTTCATATTGGCTACCACCGAAAAGCATAAAATCATCCCTACGATTCTTTCGCGGTGCCAGATTTATGATTTCAACCGTATTTCGATTACCGACACGGTAAATCATCTGAAATACGTTGCCTCACAGGAGAATGTAAACATCGAGGAGAGCGCTCTGAACATCGTAGCCCAGAAAAGTGACGGCGGCCTGCGCGATGCACTTTCTATCTTTGATCAGCTTGTAAGTTTCTCGGGAAACCACATTACCTATCGGGATGTAATCGAAAATCTCAACGTACTCGATTATGAGTACTATTTCAGGCTTACCAACTCATTTCTTGGCGGTAATGTTAGCGAGTCGCTGCTCATTTTCAACGAAATACTGAATAATGGGTTTGATGCACATCATTTTATTACCGGATTGAGTTCGCACCTGCGCGATGTACTTGTATGCAAAGATCCGGTGACAATACAGCTGCTGGAAGTGGGCACCGAAATTGCCGAACGATACAGGCAGCAGGCTGCTGACTGTGAAGCCGAATTTATTTTTTCGGCGCTGAAAATAAGCAACGACTGCGACCTGAATTATCGAATCAGTAAAAACAAAAGGCTGTTGGTAGAACTGACATTGATAAAAATTTGTCAGCTCGCCGGTGATAAAAAAAAAATACTGACCGGTAAAGAGTCTGCCCCCCTACAGAAAACCACACCCGCTCCTGCTCAAAACGACGAAAAGAAGGAAAGCCCATCACTTACTGCTGAAACAAAAACAGAGTATCCGGCAGCTAAAACAACAACGTCTGAAAACATTGTAGCTGAAACAGTTGTCGCCGAAACAGCAAAAATACCAACCGACAAAAAACCGGCACCTTCTGTGAACTCCGAACCGAAATTTCAGCGTCCGGTAAGTATTTCCATTTCCTCACTGAAAAACGAGAAAGCGGAAACGCCACATCCGATCCCCGAACTCCCGATCGAAGATGAGGGTAATGTAGGATTATTTACCGATAAAGACCTGACTTCCACGTGGAAAGATTTCATTGCCCTGCACAACGAAGATCCGGGCACAAAAGCCCTGCTGGAAAATCACTATCCTGAATTGACAAAAGAAAATACCGTTAAAGTAATGGTTGACAATAAGTTTCAGGAAAAGGAACTGATGCAGATGGGTGTGGTGAATTATCTGCGAAAGGAATTGAAAAACGACTCCATAAAACTGGAAATTGAACTGGCGCCCGAATCTGAATTCAAAAAACATCAGACTCCTCAGGAAATCTACAAAAGAATGGCAAACGATTTCCCGCTCCTCGAAAAGCTTCGCAAGAACCTGGACATGGAAATTGACTGATTTCAACCCGCTCCGGGTACTACTTTACACACAAACGTCAGCGAATAATTGTCCTTTGCTATAATTATTCGTAACTTTGCACCCTGAAAGTAAAAAGTATTTCTTACTTAAAACATCATCCAGCATGATTGCTTTTGTAGGTGCCGGGAAAGTGGCGACTGCCTTAGGTAATTATTTCAGAACCAAAGGTATAGATGTAGCGGGTTATTACAGCCGCAACTTCGGGAATGCAAGACAAGCTGCCGAAATTACCAATACCCGGCCGTTCGCTAACCTCCAAGAACTCATAAACTCAAGCCGCATGATCTGGATCACTACGAGCGACGATGCCATTGAAGAAGTTGCCATACAGATTGCAGCCCTGAACATACCTCCAAGTGAAAATAAAATGTTTCTGCATACGAGCGGAGTACACTCTACCGGCATACTTCTGCCAATCAAAGAAAAAGGATTTTCAACCGGCAGCGCACACCCTTTACTATCCTTCAGCGGCGAGCCAACTACGGTAGAAAAACTGAATCACACCTGGTTTACAATTGAGAATGATGAGTTGACTGAATTTTTCAAAAAAACCAACAATCCGGTAATAAAAATTGATGGCAAACAGAAGGCTTTATACCACACGGCATGCAGTATACTTGCCAATTACATGGTAACGTTGATGGATATTTCCTTCAGCATTTTTGAGAAAACGGGTATTGAAAAAGATAAAATACGAAATGCTGCGATACCACTGCTGGAAAGTGTAATTCAAAATACAAAATACAAAGCTGGAAAAGATGCTCTTACAGGACCTCTGAAACGGGGTGACGAAAACACCATCCGGATGCATCTGCAAAGTTTGGAAAAAGATATGCCCGGATTGGTGGAAATTTACAAAACGCTGGGAAGGGAAACAATGAAAATGCTGGACGACTACAGACTCAGCGAAATATTAAAATAACAAATCATGGAAAAGAAAATCAGTGTCAAGTCATTTCAAAAAGCCAAGGATGAAAACAGGAAAATAACCATACTCACAGCCTATGATTACTCCATGGCGAAAATTCTCGACGAAGCCGGAATTGACTCCATCCTGGTGGGCGACTCGCTGGGAATGGTGTTTCAGGGAAACGAATCGACGCTTCCGGTCACAGTGGAAGACATCATTTATCATACACGGGCTGTGACGAGAGGTGTAAGCCGTGCACTGGTCATTGCCGATATGCCATTTCTCTCTTACCACATTTCCAAAGAAGAAGCCATCCGAAATGCAGGCAGAATTATCAAAGAGGGCGGAGCTGAAGCCGTAAAAATTGAAGGAGGCGCTTACTTTGCCCATACCATTGCTGCCATTGTTCAGTCACAAATTCCCGTGATGGGACACATCGGGCTCACACCCCAGTCGGTAAATGTATTTGGCGGATTTAAGGTACAGGGAAGAAGCACTGAAAGCGCAAAACAAATACTGGAAGACGCAAAAATACTGGAAGATGCAGGTGTATTTGCCATCACGCTTGAAGGGGTGCCTGAGGAGCTTGCCAAACTAATAGCCGAATCGGTTACTATTCCGGTCATTGGAATAGGCGCAGGTAAATATTGTGATGGGCAGGTGCTCGTAGTCAATGATATGCTGGGTATGTACAGTGATTTTGTGCCTAAATTCGTTAAACAATTCGCAAAGCTGAATGTTGAAATTAAAGCCGCCGTTCAGGAGTATATCAGCGAAGTTCAGTCGGGCAGTTTTCCGGCCGAAGAAAACACATACGGTATCGATCAGGAAATTATAGATAAACTGTATTAGAAATGATAATAGAAACTGTAAAAGAATTAAGAGAATATCTTGCCGGTCAGCGTGCAGCCGGTAAAACGGTGGGTTTGGTACCCACCATGGGTTTTCTGCATGAAGGCCATCTGTCGTTAATCCGTGAAGCAAAAGCGGAGAATGATGTGGTGGTGGTAAGCGATTTTGTAAATCCTACGCAATTCGGGCCCAACGAGGATTTTGAGTCGTATCCAAGAAACATAGAACAAGATACCGAACTTGCCCTGAGCGCAGGTGCTGACGTGATATTCTATCCTTCGGTGAGCGAGATGTATCCCCCCGAAAGTTCAACTTACGTGGAAGTGGAAGGAAATATCACGAGAGTGCTTTGCGGAGCATCAAGACCTACTCATTTCAGGGGCGTAACTACTGTTGTGAATAAGCTGTTTAATATCGTTGAGCCCGACAAAGCGTATTTTGGACAAAAAGACGCCCAGCAGGTAGCTGTATTAACGAAAATGGTGAAAGACCTGCACATGGACATTGAACTCATTATTTGTCCCATAGTACGCGAACCCGACGGGCTTGCCATGAGTTCGCGAAATACCTATCTTTCTGCCGAAGAAAGAAAGCAGGCGGTAATTCTAAATCAGGCGTTGAAAAAAGCGAAAAATGCATTTGCCAACGGCGAAAAAGATGTGGAAAAACTAACCGAAATCATTACCGACAAAATCAACGAAATGCCGTTAGCCGTTATTGACTATGTGAGCATCCTCGATTTTCCGTCGCTGAAACCAATCATTACGATAGAAAAAGATGCTCTGGGTGCTGTGGCTGTAAAATTCGGCAAAACGCGGTTGATAGATAATGAAATTCTGGGTTATAGTTGAACAGTTGATTAAAGGGAAAGATTTCAATCGTAAATCGTAAAATCGTAAATCGTAAATCGTAAATAATCTTATGTTACTTACATTATTAAAAGCCAAACTGCACAAAGCTACGGTTACTGAAGCAAATTTGAATTACACCGGAAGCATCACTATCGACAAGGATTTAATAGATCAGGCCGGAATTTTCATTCACGAAAAAGTGCAAATTGTCAATAACAACAACGGTGCACGTTTCGAAACCTACGTGATAGAAGGTAAGAGCGGAAGTGGTGTTTTGTGTCTGAATGGCGCTGCAGCCCGCCTGGTGCAACCCGGCGATAAAGTCATCATCATGGCTTATGCGCAAATGACACCCGAAGAAGCACAAACACACAAACCGGTAGTACTTTTACTGGGTGATAACAACCAGATTCTGGAAAAACTTTCAGAAAGAGCAGGTCAAATAATTGAATAAAATTATTTGAAAGGATTATCATCAAAACCATTATTTCATTTCAAATTCTCACAATTATTCCCCCTTCAGGCTTCGACGTGAGCTCAGCCGAACGGGGTTAGGGGACCTTTTATGATCAACATTGCCATTACAGCCGGAGGAACTTCAGAAAACATGGACGGAGTCCGGAAAATAACCAACATCAGCACCGGACAGCTGGGCTGGCATTGCCTGGAAGCCATATTGGATAATATGCTGCAAAGCGATACGGAGGATTTTCATGTCCATTACCTGCTGACCGAAACGGCTGCCCGTAAAACCTTGAATGAGAACCAACAAAAGTTCGTGAGTTTTATTGAGGTGACGGATGCTGAGAGTGTATTCAAAGCAGTGGATAAGCTCACAAAGGAAACTAAAATCGATTTCTTTATTCACTCGATGGCTGTTTCGGACTTCACATTTTCGTATGCTGCGAATATTTATCGCTTAGCTGAAGAAATTGAAGCATTGCAGTGTGAACGTGGTTTTACCAATGATGATGTCCGGTTTCTTTTGGAAAATCCACAAACTCAACATAGAAAAGACGAGAAAATATCATCTGATAACGAGTTGATTATCGGGCTGAAGCCCACCAAAAAGGTCATACCGCTTATTAAGCAAAACAATCCGGCTACTTTTTTGGTAGGATTCAAGTTACTGCGTAACGCTACCGAAGAAAAGCTTATGGCAGCTGCAGAAAAACTTACGGCACAAAACGGCTGTGATATGGTGTTTGCCAACGAAGTATCGCTCATTGGAGAAAAAAACCACGAGGGTATTTTGATAAAAGGTAATAAAATCATCGACAGGCCGAGAGGAAAAAAACAGATTGCAAAATCGATTGTCAACAATATGCTGTGTCATTGATTATCACATATTTATAAATCATCCACACGAAATCAATCAACAAAATAAAACACAATGAAAACGGTACTTATCGGCGTAACGGGCGGAATAGCCTGCTATAAATCCATCGAGATAGTCAATCAGCTCCGGAAAGACGGATACAATGTGGAAGTGATCATGACGCGCTCGGCTCAGGAATTTGTGACTCCGCTTACATTCCAGACCATGTCGGGCAATCAGGTGGTTACGGATATGTTTGATCCCGTGCATAAGTGGGATACAAAGCACATTGAACTCGCCAAAAAAGCAGCTTTATTTGTAATTGTGCCTGCCACCGCCAACGTAATCGGCAAAATAGCCAACGGCATTGCCGACGATATGCTGACAACAACGGTGATGGCTGCTCGCAGCCCGGTATTGATTTTTCCGGCCATGAACTCCTATATGTACGAAAATCCAATTGTACAGGAAAATATTGAAAAATTAAAAAAATACGGATATCATGTTTTCAAAACGGCTTCAGGAGAGCTTGCCTGCGGAGACATAGGCTCTGGCAAGTTGCCTGACTGGCAGGAAATTGTGAAAGAGATAGAGAAATTTTGTAACAAATGAACTCCACTCTTCCCGTACTATGTTTCCAGATATAAAATCGGGACTGGCTGGGACAGGCTCTAAAGGAGGAGCTTTTGAGCATTTATCAAAGTTTATACGCAATTAGAATGTTCAGATTAAGTCCATTTTTATTGTTCATAATCTTTGACTTGCCTCAAAAATAATGATATCAGGCAATTCAGGAGTTTAAAGCCTACTTTTAAAACTATAAGTCTGATTTTTTGAAATTTTTCCTAAAAAACAAGAAGCGGGAAGTTCGAAGCATAAATCTTCGTTCTTCCCGCTTCCGGTTACACTTACAGCATGTTAGATTATCAGCATGGCATCGCCATATACTCCAAACTGATATTTCTCCTTCACTGCCACGTCATACGCATGCATTACATAGTCGTAATCTCCAAACGCTGCAGTAAGCATAAGCAGCGTGGAGTAAGGCATATGAAAGTTAGTAATCATGGCACTTGCAACTGTGAAATCATAGGGTGGAAATATGAATTTGTTTGTCCAGCCGCTGAAGGGTTTGATTTTCCCTTCGGTGCCTACCACAGATTCCAGTGCACGCATTACGGTAACCCCGACGGCACATATTTTCCTTGCTTCATCCTGTGCATTGTTAACTGTTTCAGCCGTTTCGGGTGTAATTTCCATTTGCTCGGAGTCCATCTTGTGTTTGGTAAGATCCTCCACGTCAATTTCGCGGAAGTTACCCAGACTCATGTGCGAAGTCAGGAAAGCCACATCTATTCCCTTGATTTCCATTCGTTTCATCAGTTCGCGGCTGAAATGCAATCCCGCTGCCGGAGCCGAAACTGCTCCTATATTTTTGGCAAATATGGTTTGAAAATTTTCTTCATCTTCGGGTTCTACCGGACGTGTAATATTCCTCGGTAGTGGAGTTTCGCCAAGTTTATACAGTTCGGTCTTGAAGGTTTCGTGATCGCCGTCGTACAGAAAACGCAGTGTGCGTCCGCGTGAAGTTGTGTTGTCAATCACTTCAGCTACAATTGTATCGTCATCGCCGAAATATAGCTTATTGCCAATGCGGATTTTACGCGCGGGCTCCACCAGCACATCCCACAGACGTCCCTCGCGATTAAGTTCACGCAATAAAAAAACTTCAATTTGCGCACCTGTTTTTTCTTTATTCCCATAAAGTCGTGCTGGGAAAACCTTGGTATCGTTGAACACAAACAAATCCTTTTCTTCAAAATAATCGAGTATGTCTTTGAATGTTTTGTGTTCAATTTCTCCGGTTTTTTTGTTCAATACCATCAGGCGGGATTCATCCCTGAATTTTGCTGGGTACTGAGCAATTAACTCATCCGGCAATTTAAATTTGAATTGTGATAATTTCATTTTTTCTGTAAGTTTCTATTGATTTTGAATTCAAAAAGAATCACATAATACATATTTCTTTCTTATTATCAAAAAAAGTTAAATCATTTGTTCTTGTAAGTTTTTCGGTCAATCCGGAATGACTTGCTTTTCATTTCCGGATATTCCGGAGATGTGATTCAGCAAATCGCCCATCTGCCGACAATTTTCTAAGCGTACATCGCCAATGCGGGTACGCTGTAGTGCAGTTAAGTGTGCTCCGCTTTGCAATGCCTCACCAATATCTCTGGCAAGTGCACGTAAATAAGTGCCTTTGCTGCACACAACCCTGATTTTCAGCACGGGTAACGAAAAATCAAGCAACTCTATCTCATCTATAACCAACAACTTAGGTTTAAGTTCAACCTCCTGCCCTTCACGTGCATATTTATACGCTCTTTTACCTTCCACTTTTACAGCTGAATACATTGGCGGAACCTGCCAGATTTCGCCCTTGAACGAAGGTAAAACCTTATCAATCAACTCTTTGGTAATATGTCTGGTCGGAAACCGTTCATCTACTTCATGTTCGAGATCAAAGGATGGAGTGGTGGCTCCCAGCTCAAGTGTTGCTATGTATTCTTTGGTCTGATACTGAAATTCTTCAATCCTTTTGGTCGCTTTTCCGGTACAAATAATCATCACTCCGGTTGCCAGCGGATCCAGGGTGCCCGCATGACCTACCTTTACTTTTTTTATTTTCAGCGTACGAGATATTTGCCAGCGGATTTTATTCACCACATCGAATGAGGTCCATCCAAGCGGCTTATCAACGTATAAAATCTCTCCTTCTGTAAAATCCACCTTTATGCAACTTCTAAATTATAACCCAACACGAGCAGTAATATGATAGCCAGTCCTGCCACAATGCGATAATATCCGAAGGCTTTAAAGCCGTATCTGGTCAGAAAACTGATAAAAAACTTGATGGCAAGCATCGCCACTACAAATGCAACCACGTTTCCTACGATCAGCACATTCATATTCTCGGTCAACATACTGCGGGTAGTATCTTCCATCAATAATTTCAGAAATTTATAACCCGAAGCCGCTGCCATGGTCGGTACAGCCAGAAAGAAAGAAAACTCGGCTGCCGTCTTGCGGCTGAATCCCTGCGCCATACCTCCCACAATGGTAGCCATTGACCGCGAAACGCCCGGAATCATCGCGACACATTGTGCAAAGCCAATCTTAAGTGCTCTTTTCAATGTCATTTCGGGCTCGTTTTCCTGCGGATGGGTGAACCATTTATCCACAAAGAGCATAAATATACCGCCAAGCACCAGCATGATGGCCACCACCCATACATTTTCGAGCAAACTATCGATGAAATCGCCGGCTAAAAATCCGATAACAGCAGCCGGAAGAAAAGCAATCAGCAATTTCAGATAAAAATCCACCGACTGAAAAAAACGTTTCCAGTACAATACCAGCACCGAAATGATAGCTCCAAACTGAATAATAACCGTAAATGCCTTCACAAATTCATCGCTCTTCACCCCCAGAAATCCCTGTGCCAGAATCATGTGTCCGGTGGACGACACAGGCAGAAATTCGGTCAGTCCCTCTACAATGGCAATAACAATTGCCTCAAAAATACTCATTCCTGAACTTTCTTTTTCGGTTTGTACAGTATGGCAACCACCATAAAGATAAAGCCTGCCAACGAAATCATCGGACCAACAATGATCCGTTTTGTGCTGTAAATATCCGGATTAAACACCTCGCCCGAGGGATCACCGCCCATGATGATAAAACCCAGCACAACAACCAGAAATGCAGCTGCTATGAGGATGTAATTTATTTTTGAAAGTCCGAATTTCTTTTCTTCCATATTTAGTCAGTTTTTTTTCGTTTTTTCTATGTGTAAATACTTCAAAATCTGTGTTCTGTATTCTGTATTCTGAATTCCGAAATCACACATAAAACATATCGTCGGTACGCATTCGGATATAACGCCCTACAGCAAAGTAAGATGAAATGACCGTAAGTATCACTCCCGAAACGATGACGATTGCCGCTACTATCAGTGCGGTTTTCTGTTTTATTAAATCCGTGTCAAGTCCAAAGTTGAATTTAAAATAATAAACCAAGGCTGCAAGCAAACCCAACGCTATGAGAGCTGCCACAAGCCCGTTAATTACACTTTGTTTCATATAAGGCTTGCGGATAAACCAGCTTTTGGCACCGACCAGCTTCATGGTGTTTATCAGAAAACGGTTGGAGTATATCCGAAGCCGTACCGTATTGTTAATCAACGCAAAAGAAATCAGTAACAGCACGCTTACTATCCCGATCAGTATGATGCTGATTTTTCGAATATTTTCATTCACCTGAGCTATCACATCTTTCTGATAACTTACTTCTTCAATGCTCTTACCAAATCGTTTCAATTTCGATTCGATGACCGGCACACTGTCGTTGTTGGCATACCGGGCGTTCAGTTTCACTTCAAACTGTGCAAATAGCGGATTATATCCCAGAAAAGCCTCCGGATCTTCACCCAGGTATTCAACGTGCTCTTTGAGTGCCTGCTCCTTGGAAATATATTCAACCGATTTTGCAAAATCCGACTTAGTCAGGTATTTTTCAATTGCTTTTGTCTGCGATTCGGTTATTTCCTCGCTCAGAACAACGGAAAGATTGAGGTTTTCTTTAACAAAATTGGTCATATCACGTGTGAGGAAAAGTGACAGAGCGAGCAAACCAATCAGAAACAGCACCAGCGACATACTGAATGTGGCAGTGACTCCGGCATTTCTGACGTAATATTTTTTCTTTCTTATTTTCTTTTTTGGCATGAGTAAAAATTCGATTGATCGGAATAAATTATTTTGCAGTATTCATTTCTGCAGCACCACTTTTCTTTTTTCTGAAAAATAAAAACAAATACGTTGCCAGGCCGATTATGAGCAGCACCGACGAAATCAAAGCCAGCAAATTACCTGTACTGTACGAACCGGGTGCAAACCGGAACTCCACATCATAGCTTCCGGCTTTGAGCGGCATGGCGCGCAGGAGGTAATTTACACGGGTATAAGGTACTTCATTACCATCGATGGTAGCTTTCCAGCCTTTATCATAATATATTTCAGAGAATACAGCCACCTGATCAGTTTTAGTATCCACACTGTAAATCAGATGATTGGGAGCGTAAGATTTGAGTGAAATTTTTGCCGTCGAATCCGGCGTAACCTTTGAAGGCAGTGCAGAGGTCAGCGATTTATCGATAACCAGTTCGTGCCGGGTGTCAATTTCACCCAGAAGTTTCATTTCTTCATTGGCATCCTGAGCAATGCGTATATTATTTACAAACCATGCATTGCCGTTGTGGTAAGGATTTACGAGCGGCGGTGCCTGCTTGTTGTAAATCACATATTTCATATTCAGCATATTCATCACCCGGAGCGAATCAAACACCGGAGTGATGGATTCAGCCGTAGTGGCAGACCCGAAAGCACCGAAAAGTTTTCCTATTTCACCGGTAAGTTGCATGTTGATCAATTCCTGATAGCGCCGGAGTTTTGCGGCATGATATCCGCCAATGTTTTTGTGGAAATAGGAAGGTGTGGCATCGTTAAAAATATCAACCGTAGCATCAAGGATGCGGAACTGCGATTTATCCTGCAAAATGGCTTCATCGGCAGGAGTTTTTTGTACCAGCTGCGTCGGACGTTTTGATTCGAAATTATCGTCGTTGAGGTAACGTTTGGCTACCGGGAAAAGGTCAATGAGAATAAAAAATGCCAGCAATGCTATCGATACGTTTTTTTTCAGAAAACCCTTAACAAACGACCAAAGTACAAATGCTCCCAGGATAATGAATACCAGCGAACGGAAAGCATCCGAACGAAGCAGCGACTGGCGGTCGAGTGGCAATGTATCTTTCAGAAACGCATAATCACCCTGAAACTGCGCATCCTGGGGCGACACAAAACTGCCCGCAAGTGATGGAACCAAAGCAAAAACAAGACAAATTCCACCAGTTATCAGGGCACTGACAGTAATCGATTTTGTAAGTTTTTCTTTTGAAATATTACCCTCATATACTTCTTTCATAGCCAGAAATGCCAGCAGTGCAATACCGAATCCGGTTGCAAAGAGTGTCATGGACACAGCTCTGAACTTATTGTACATGGGTACATAATCGATAAAGAAATCGGTCAGAGGCATGAAATTTTTTCCCCAGGAAAGCATCATGGTTAGAATTATCATCGGCACGAGCCACCATTTCAACTTTTTATCCACTACAAAAAAACTCAGCACGAAAAGAAAAATCACGATAGCTCCCAGATAAACCGGACCCGAAGTACCGGGCTGTGTACCCCGGTAAAGGGGCAGCTGTGTAACTATTTGTTTAATTTGTCCATCCGGAACCCCCAGATTTTTCAGATGCCCGGCCGTTTCACTTTTCAGACTGAGTTTGCCTGTGCTTGCACCACCCATAAAATCAGGAATAAGCAGTGTGAGAGTTTCATCCACACCATAACTCCACTGAGTAATATATTCTTTGTTAAGTCCGTGCTGCGAACTTTGAGTGTCAGCTGTGAGGCCATTGGATTTGCCGCGCATGGTGTAATGACTGTATTCATAGGTCGTAAGCAGCGAGGTGGCATTCATCCCTACTGCAATTATAGCTGCAATGATCAGAACGCCTGCCGATTTGAGAAAATCCGGAAATTTTTTCTCCCTGATGCTGAAAATGAACTCAACAATAGCAAAGAAGAAGAGTATAATGAGCGTGTAGTAAAGAATCTGAATATGATTGGCACGTATAGCCAGACTTAGAAAAAAAGCCGTAAGCACTGCGCCCAGCAATCGTTTTTCCCTGAAAGCCAGAAATACGGCTCCAATGAGAGGTGCTACGTATGCAATCGTAATTGCTTTGGAATTGTGTCCCGCAGCTATGACAATAAAGTTGTAAGATGCAAACGTGAAACCGATGGCACCGGCAATTGCCTGCCACGGTTTTAATCCAAATGACAGCAAAAGTATATAGAAACAAATGAGATAAAGAAACACGTTTGATACCGGACGCGGAAAACTCAAAATCACCTTCTCAACATACTGAAGTACATTATTGGGCTGCACCATCGAAATCTGATAGTTAGGCATTCCTCCAAACATCGAATTAGTCCAGAGAGTCACATCATCGTGAGATTTATTGTACTCAATGGTTTCCTGCGCCATACTCCGCCAGCTATCCGTATCATGAGCCACCAACTCCTTACCCTCTATTACAGGTAAAAAATAAGCAAACGCAATGACAATAAATAATAAAAGTGCAACCAGGTGCGGAGTTAAGGAGCGCAAGTTTGTTTTGGTAAAAATCATTCGTCAGTTTTAAAATGGAAGTTTTTGGGAAAAATCATACAAAAGTAGTACATTTTTACCGGTTTTGTTCAGATTAAAGAGGTAAATTTTAATTAATTAAGAGAAAAAACCGCAAAATGATTCGATGTCCGGAGAAAGTGTTTTTTCAAAATATGAAAGCGGAATTAAATAAAAAATACTTCTTCTCGGATTCCGGTTCAGGAAAACGCACTATCTTTGCACTTTATGAATAATCAACTTAAAAAAATGACAAATAATACCTGTCCGATCTGTGGAAACAATACATTCAGCAAGGTTTTCGACTGCAAAGATCATTTTGTAAGCGGCGAAACATTTGAAATAGTTGAATGCGAAAAATGTAAAATGAGGATTACGAAAGACTTTCCTGCCGAAAACGAGATTGGCAAATACTACGAAACCTCCGATTACATTTCACACAGCGATACGAAGAAAGGAATTGTCAATGCCGTGTATCACCGGGTTAGAAAGCTGATGCTGCGAAAAAAAGCAGGCTGGATAGAAGAAAATACAGGATTGAGATCAGGAAAATTGCTGGATGTAGGTACTGGCACAGGCTATTTTGCAGCTGAAATGAAAGCACGCGGATGGGATGTATCTGTAGTGGAAAAAAACGATTCGGCACGTCGGTTTGCCGAAAAAAATTTTCAGCTTACAGCATTTCCTTCCATAGATGACTTCGTTAAAAAACATGCACCGGAACACCCGGAAACGTTCGATGTCATTACTCTCTGGCATGTACTTGAGCACATAGAAAACCTCAATGACACTGCATATCAGTTGGTTACGCTACTCAAAACGGGTGGAAAACTGGTGATTGCCGTACCCAACTGCAACTCCTACGATGCCCTGAAATACGGCAATCTGTGGGCTGCATACGACGTGCCCCGACACCTGTGGCATTTCAGAAAAGAACAAATAGAAATGCTTGCCGGAATACACGGACTGTACATGACCGATGTTAAAAAAATGCCATTTGATGCCTTTTACATCTCCATGATGAGCGAGAAGTATTCCCGCAAAAAATTCCCTTTCATAAGAGGAATGATGAGCGGATCAGGCGGATTATTTTCGTCTTTTTCGGATGTTACCAAAAGTAGTTCGCTGGTATATTTTCTCGAAAAGGAATAAGAAATCAATCTGTTTTCATTCTGAACAAACCAAAAAACAGCAGCTGTGCAGCCGCTGTTTTTTGGTTATTTCACCCTCCTTTTCAGGTCTTCCACTTGCAGGGTAATCATTCGACCCACCCGCTTAGTGCCCTTGTAGGTGGTTATTTTCATTTGTCCGGCATCTTTGGGAATGATCTGCGGGCTCGAGTAATTCGGATAGAAACGATCAGGTTCCGAATTATCAAAACTGGTATAAATATCCAGCCCCTCAATTTCGGGTGTAAGTTCCACCAAATAATTTTCTCCTTCCTTTTTCACCCGTATTATCGGATCGTACATGGCCCGGGAGTATTTTGTTTCGGCAAAGTCAAACCGGATGAAATGGTTTTCGGTCTTTCGTATAAAGTTATTATAGTCTTTTTTGCCTTCCGGCGACCAAAGCGATTCGGCTATGGCAAGTCCGCGTGGCCAGGTCATATATTCTGCCTGCCGCATGTTGTAAATTTGCTCGGTCCACAGATTTCCCTGACCTCCCAGGATATACCGGCCATCGGAACCTTCGGGAATCGGATTGAACTTATAGGTTTGATTGAGTCTTAGCGAGTTGTAAACGCGAGGTTCGGTGCTCACATCGCCCTGCATCAAATCGATGTAAACGAAATTGGACGGGCTCATCACTACAGGATGTCCCGATTTTGAAGCTTCGATACCGTAACTAATTCCGCGCCAGCTCATCAGTCCGGTGGTTGGTGTGATGCCTCCTTCCAGAATTTCGTCCCAACCCATCATTTTTTTTCCTTTGGCAAGAATGATTTTTTCCACTCTTTTTCCAAACCAGGACTGAACTTCGGCCATATTCTTAAGTCCCTCGCGTTCCATCAGCTGTTTCACAGCGGGACTTTTTTCCCAGAATGTGTAGGGAGCCTCGTCTCCGCCGGTGTGGATGTATTCGAAAGGGAACAACGCAGCCACTTCGGTGAGCACCTTATCCATAAAATCGTACACATTTTCGTTGGCCGGGCAAAGTGTATTTTCCATGATAGCTGCAGGTCGCCCGCCTGTATTCCAGTCTAAAAAGGGAGCTCCGTCTCTCACGTGTTTATCGTCGGTTTCGGGGAAGCACGACAGATCCGGATAAGCAGCCAGTGCAGCCGAACTATGACCCGGAACATCAATTTCAGGCATAATCTGCACATGACGTTCTTTGGCGTAAGCAATCACGTCTTTGATCTGTTCCTGCGTGTAATATCCGCCGTAATTTTTGGGTTCGTCGGATTTTGCAGGAGCAAAACTGCCAAACCAACCCGTTTTTTCCACCCGCCACGCTCCCACCGATGTAAGTTTCGGGAGTGATTTTATTTCAATGCGCCACCCTTCATCGTCGGTCAGGTGCCAGTGAAGCATGTTGTATTTGTAGCGAACCATTTTGTCGATGTACTGTTTCACTTCATCCACTGTAAAAAAATGGCGTGCAACATCGAGCATCAACCCCCGCCAGCCTACACGCGGATAATCGGTGATTTCAAGCACCGGAATTTTCACGTCATTGCATGCAGTGGTATGCGGGCTTTCAATTTCAGGCGGAAAAAGTTGTACCAGCGTTTGAACTCCGTAAAACAAGCCGGCAGCCGAGTTTGCCCTGATAGTGATATTTTTTGGTAAAACAGTGAGTGTATATCCTTCATTACCAATCGATGTATCTTTTGTTGTATTCAAGATGAGTTGAATGGTAGCTTTACCGGAGTTTTTTACCGTCACCTTGCCGTCGGTGAAATTCCTGAGTTTTTCTGTCAGGAAATTGACAGTCAAGTCGTTATCCGCACCATCAGGTCTGGATACCGTAATGTGTTTCGGAGACGAGAATGTGCCTTTTTTTACAATTGTGGAAACCGGTTCGGGAATAATATTTAAGTGCGTGGCCGGTGCCTGCTGAGCATACATGCCTGAAAAGAATAAGGTCAGACAAAATGCGAGGATGTTTTTTCTCATAGTGGTGATTTTATGGTAATTTTTTTGAACTACAAAGCTACAAATTTCGTTAGTATTCTGCAAACTGAAATTACGCAGTAAAATATTTCAACCACAATTTTCAAACAATAAAAACAAATAACGAATGAGATGAATACATTAAATTTTTTAAACGGCGATTCGATGCCTGTATTGGGGCTCGGCACCTGGCTCTCAAAACCAACGGAAGTATATGAAGCTGTCGTGGAAGCAGTTAAAACTGGCTATCGACATATTGACTGCGCATACATTTACAAAAATGAAAAAGAAATCGGCAAGGCTTTGAAATATTTATTCGCTGAGAACATTGTTAAGCGCGAAGAAATGTTCATAACTTCCAAATTATGGAACAATTTTCATTCACCCGAACAGGTGGAACCAGCCATCCGTCAATCTCTGAAAGATTTGCAACTCGATTACCTGGATTTATATCTCATTCACTGGCCACTGGCTTTCAAAAAAGAACATGCTCAAACCTCCGATGACCAATATTCGCTGGACGAAATGCCACTTTCTGCGACCTGGAAAGCGATGGAAGGCATTAAGGAAATGGGTCTGGCGAAGCATATCGGAGTATCGAATTTCAGCATCCCGAAATTGACCGCCATCATCGAAAACTCTGCCGTAAAGCCAGAAGTAAATCAGGTGGAGGTTCATCCGTATTTTCAGCAGATCAAACTGATTGCTTTCTGCAAAGAAAACAACATACTTGTCACAGCCTATTCGCCGCTTGGCAGCCGGCATATGATGCAATCCGAAGAATCGATTACCAAAAATCCGGTTGTACAAAAAATAGCCGAAAAGCATAACTGCACGGAAGCTCAGGTGATTCTTTCCTGGGGCATGGAGCGTAACACAGCAGTCATTCCAAAATCGGTAAACACGGAACGAATCCGCGAAAATTTCGGCTCGTTGCAGGTGAAATTGGATGAAAGTGATATGTCGGAATTGGCTAAACTGAACCGGAATCTGCGAAACGCCAAGGGACTTTATGCAGTCGTACCTCACGGGCCTTACACCTATAAAAATCTCTGGGATGAATAACGAGCGTATTTAGCACTGTAATAACCGAAAAAATCATTTTCAGTGCTCCCGGTTCTGTTAAAAAATCAGTTCATATGTCAATCGATTACGTTGTGAAAAATTCAACATTCCTTCTGTACAAGGTTGAGCGTGAGTTGTTTTTCATTTTCATTGCATATAATTCATAAAAAAATCACTAATTTTGTAGTCAATAAACAGATTTGTATTAAAAATAATGACTCCCCTGGAAATACAACATATCCGAACCGATTTCCCAATACTTACAGAGAAGATATACAACAAGCCACTTATCTATTTTGATAACGCTGCCACCACCCAAAAGCCAAAAGCAGTGCTCGACCGAATTGTGTATGGCTACGAGCACCTGAATGGCAACATTCATCGCGGGGTACACTTTCTGAGCCAGAAAGCTACGGAAGCCCATGAAGAAGCCCGAAAATTCGTTGCATCATACATCAATGCTGCTTCATCTGATGAAATCATTTTCACCCGCGGCACTACCGAAGCGATAAATCTCGTTGCATTTTCGTATGGCGAATATGCCTGCAGCGAAGGCGACGAAATTGTGATTTCGGTCATGGAGCATCATTCCAACATCGTTCCGTGGCAAATGCTTTGCGAGCGGAAAGGGATGAAACTGCGCATTATTCCGATAAACGAAAAAGGGGAACTGAATCCGGATGTTTTTCGTTCTCTGATAAATACAAGAACGAAATTAGTAGCCATCACACACGTTTCAAACGTACTCGGAACCATCAATCCCGTGAAAGAAATCATTAAGGCGGCTCACGCCGGCCATGTTCCGATACTGATAGACGGCGCTCAGGCCATCCCGCACATCAAAGTCGACATGCAGGATTTGGATGCCGATTTTTACGTTTTTTCAGGTCATAAAGTGTATGCTCCCACCGGTATCGGAGTGCTTTACGGCAAGCGTGAATGGCTCGAGAAAATTCCGCCCTATCAGGGTGGAGGCGAAATGATTCAAACCGTCACTTTTGAGAAAACAACCTACAACGAACTTCCATTCAAATTCGAGGCAGGAACACCCGATTATATCGGCTCTACAGCATTGGCTGAGGCGCTGAAATACATGGAGAAAATCGGAATAGAACGCATTGCCGCTTATGAAAAAGAACTGACTGAATATGCCACCAAAAGATTGATGGAAATAACCGGAATGAGAATTATCGGCACTTCCGACAGGAAAAGTGCTGTTATTTCTTTCCTGGTTGGCGATATTCATCCTTACGATATCGGCATGTTGCTGGACAAACTCGGTATAGCCGTGAGAACCGGACATCACTGCGCTCAGCCACTGATAGATTCACTCGGAATACCCGGAACAGTTCGTGCGTCGTTCTCATTTTACAATACGAAAGAAGAAGTGGATACATTTATTGAAGCACTAAAGCGGGTTGTTGGAATGTTGGGATAACGCAACGTCCTCTAATTCTACCGATAAGTCGAGACAGACTCAAAAGGAAAGAAATATTGCTTTCAATGAGCGAAAGTGAAGCAAGCAAATTGTTAAAATATGATTTTTCTAAACTTAAATACATATAATCTATAAAATATGCTCAAGATTCCCCCTTTAGAGGGGGGGGTAGGGGGCTGCTTTTTTACATGACAATTAACGAAATTCAAGACCAAATCATAGCCGACTTCAGTCAGTTTGACGACTGGATGGACAAATACGCCCTGCTCATCGACCTGGGTAATTCACTCGAACCGCTCGACGAAAAGTTCAAAATTCCTCAAAACATCATCGAGGGCTGCCAAAGCCGCGTATGGTTGAATGCCAGCATGGCAGACGGAAAGGTTATTTATGAAGGCGAAAGCGATGCCGTACTGGTAAAAGGGATTGTTTCGCTCCTCATCCAGGTACTGTCAGGCCATACGCCCGAAGAAATTGTTGATACCGAACTCTATTTCATCGACAGTATAGGACTGAAGGAGCACCTCTCACCCACCCGATCCAACGGGCTGCTGGCCATGGTGAAACAGATGAAAATGTATGCGCTCGTATACAAGATTAAAGGTGAATAAAAGATTGAAAAAATCACTTTTTTCTTACGATTGATCTATTGATTTACCAATAATATTTCAGTTTTTCAGTTGTTTAAAAAAGTTATTTCTTTCATTGCCATACCATTTAATTTAAGTAATTTTGCAGTCGTATAATTATGGAAATATTTCCGTAATCATACGGCTTTTTTTGTGTAAATTAAACATTTAATAAAATATACTCATCATCTTATTTAGCTATGAAACTTAGTCATATCGAACATTTGGGCATTGCCGTAAAAAGTATTGAAGCCGCTTTACCATTCTACGAAAAAGTATTGGGGCTGGAGTGCTACGCTGTAGAGGAAGTGGCAGATCAGAAAGTGAAAACCGCCTTTCTTAAAATTGGACAGACCAAAATAGAGCTGCTCGAATCAACTGATCCCGAAGGGCCTGTTGGAAAATTCATTGAGAAAAAAGGCGAAGGAATACATCACATTGCATTTGCCGTAGAAGACGGACTGCAGGAAGCACTTGAAACAATCGAACTTCAGGGCATTCAGCTCATCGATAAGAAACCCCGCAGAGGAGCCGAAGGACTGAACATTGCCTTCCTACACCCAAAATCAACCATCGGAGTGCTCACCGAACTTTGTGAAAATCCGAACGGTTCGGCCTGCTAGTTATCTGAAAAATACATCATTCACATACATAAAAAAGTAAAAAATTAATAAATCACATGAAAAATCAGGAAAAAGTAGCAGATCTGATTGAAAAACGCGTGCAGGCTAAATTAGGTGGCGGCGAAAAAAGAATTGCTTCTCAACACAAAAAAGGAAAACTCACAGCTCGTGAACGTATTGACATGCTGCTCGACGAAGGCAGCTTCGAAGAGCTGGACATGTTTGTAACACACCGAAGTACCAACTTCGGCCTCGAAAGAGAAAAATACATGGGCGACGGCGTTGTGACCGGACACGGAACCATCGACGGACGTATTGTATTTATTTTTGCTCAGGATTTCACGGTTTTTGGCGGCTCGCTCTCCGAAACAATGGCTCAGAAAATATGTAAAGTAATGGATATGGCCATGAAAATGGGCGCTCCCATCATCGGTATCAACGATTCGGGCGGCGCACGTATTCAGGAAGGTGTAACTTCACTGGCAGGATATGCTGAAATTTTCCAGCGCAACATTTTGGCTTCAGGTGTGGTTCCTCAGATTTCTGCCATTTACGGACCCTGTGCCGGTGGTGCCGTTTATTCTCCGGCGTTGACAGACTTTATTCTGATGACCGAACAAAACAGTTATATGTTTGTAACAGGTCCTAAAGTGGTAAAATCGGTAACAGGTGAAGACATCACTACAGAAGACCTGGGCGGTGCCGATGTTCACGCACGCAAATCGGGTGTAACACACTTTAAGGTTGAGAATGAAGAAGAAGGCTCGATGCTTATCCGCAAACTCATCTCCTACATGCCGCAAAACAACCTGGAAGAACCACCACTGCTCAAATCAAAAGATCCGATTGACCGCCTGGAAGATACGCTGAACAGCATTATTCCCGACAATCCAAATCAGCCATACGATATGAAAGATGTGATACATGCCATCGTGGACAACGGAGAATTTCTCGAAATTCACCGCCATTATGCTCGTAACATCATTGTAGGCTTTGCCCGTTTCAACGGTGCTTCCACCGGTATCGTAGCCAATCAGCCCAACTACCTGGCCGGCGTGCTCGACGTGGACGCTTCACGCAAAGCTGCCCGTTTTGTACGTTTCTGCGACGCATTCAACATTCCCGTGCTTACCCTGGTTGACGTTCCCGGTTTCTTGCCCGGCTCAGGCCAGGAATACGCAGGTATCATTACCAACGGCGCAAAATTATTATTTGCCTACGGAGAAGCCACCATCCCGAAAGTGACGGTAACCATTCGTAAATCATATGGTGGAGCTCACGACGTGATGAGCTGTAAACAACTCAGAGGCGACTTCAACTACGCATGGCCAACTGCCGAAATTGCAGTGATGGGTGCTGCCGGAGCCATTGAAGTGCTCGAGGGTAAAAACATTGCAGCCATGACTGATCCGGAAGAACGCAAAGCATACATCGCTGAAAAAGAAAACGAGTACAAAGATAAATTTGCAAATCCGTATGAAGCTGCTTCTTTCGGCTATATCGACGATGTAATCGAACCCCGCAACACCCGTTTCCGTGTAATTCGTGCTTTTGAAGCTTTACAGACTAAAAAAGTGCTGAATCCTCCACGCAAACATGCCAATATTCCATTGTAGTCATTTATATCAACCTATAAACAAAAACAAACATGTTAGGAGGTATCGAATTAATACTTATAACCATAGCTTTTCTGGCTGTTTTAGTCATTCTTGTTTTGTTGTTCATCAGAAACAGAAAATTACAGGCTAACCAGAATCAACAGAAAGAAGCTATCTTATCGGAATCTGTTCACAGTGCTGTAATCACAGCATCAGATGAAACAGAAAACGACGAGTTGGTTGCTGCTTTTATGGCATTGCACCTCTATACGAGTGAAGAAGTTCACGACGAAGAAAGCAATGTGCTTACAATCGAACGCATCCAAAGACGTTATTCACCCTGGAGCTCAAAAATTTACAGCATGAATAATCCTCAGCGTTAATCCTTTTTTTACTTTAAGAAAACACAACAATTTGACAAATGAAAAAATATAAATTTACAATAAGCGAAAAAGAATACAACGTTGTCGTGAAAGACATTGACGATGATGTAGCTGAAGTAGAAGTAAACGGAAATCCTTACTCAATTTACATTCACAAAAAGAGACAAACTCCGAAAACACCTATTCTGGTTCGTAAAGACATCAAAACCATACCGGGTGAAAACAAGGTTGCAGAAAAACTGGCCCCAATGCCCATTACGGCTAAACCAAGTTCAAAAACCATCAACGCTCCGCTTCCCGGAAGCGTGCTGAAAATCAACTTCAAGGAAGGAGACTCTTTCAAGGAAGGAGATGTGATGATGGTAATGGAGTCCATGAAAATGGAAAACAACATTCTGGCTGAAAGATCAGGCACGATTATACGTGCATGTGTCACAGTAGGTGCCTCAGTGATGCAGGACGAAGCCCTGTTTGAAATACAATAGACTGTCGCACCCATAAAATTAAAAACCCTTTTGAAGAAATTCAGAAGGGTTTTTAATTTTATGAAATACGTGAATGTAAAACTTTTAATATGTACAATTTGTTTAATTAGCATATTAAACATTAAATCATCATATTATGGCTGTACTAAAAGTTATCGAAGTACTGGCATCATCCAAAACAGGATGGGAAGATGCTGCAAAAAACGCAGTAAAAACTGCCGGTAAATCACTGAAAGCGATTCGTTCTGTGTATATACAGGAACAATCGGCAGTGGTAGAAGACGGTGAAATCAGAGAATTCAGGGTAAATGCCAAAATCACGTTTGAAGTGCTGGAAGATTAAGGTTATCTACGAACGACTTCTTCAAAACATCAAATTCTGCGGTCGGATTTTTCTGCAGGATTTGATGTTTTTTTTATGTTTGCGGCAATAGGAGACGTTGAAACAATTATTTACACACCTTTCGTTCGGGTAGTGTTTTTCACTTTCTGCTCGTTTTTGCTGACGTAATCTTTCCAGCTTTTGTATTCACTTTCCTGAAATGGAGTGCCCAGTTGCAGAAAATGACAATAAGCAGCTGCGAGCCCGTCGGTTGCATCGAGTTGTGGCAGCATTGCTTCCGCCGATATTTTCAAATAACGTCGCAGCATATCTGCCACTTGCTCTTTAGCAGCCCGCCCATTGCCCGTGATTGACATTTTAATTTTAAGAGGTGCGTATTCATATACCGGCAGATCACGGTACAAAGCAGCTGCAATGGCTGCTCCCTGAGCTCTGCCAAGTTTGAGCATGGACTGCACGTTTTTACCGAAGAAAGGGGCTTCGATAGCCAGGCTATCGGGTTTGTATTCATCGACAAGCGAGAGTGTACGGCTGAATATTTTCTGAAGTTTGTGATAATGATCGATGTATTTCCTGAGTTCAAGCACACCCATGGCCATCATCTCGGGCTGATTTTTACTCACGCGGATAATACCGTAACCCATTACGGTGGTTCCGGGGTCGATTCCTAAGATTATCTGATCTTTTACCATGGCTTACAGCATTTCCATCACAGTAGCAAATGACAATACTTCCGATCCAAATCGCTCAGCAAGATCGTTCAGCAGGGATTCGGCATTTTCCTCGTCCCATATTCTCAGCAGTTGTAGATCCTGAATCTGAAACTGCACAGCAATGGAAGTGCCTTCCTGTTCGGAGTCGGCAGTGAGTATTTTTGCAGCCAGCGGATTCATAAAACCACAATTTAGCATGAACGGAATGTGAACTTCACGAAGCCATTTTATCCAGGGTCCGAACTGACGATCGGCCACCAGATAGGTTGTATTGTAAATTAGCATACTTTTTTGATATAATTTCGAACAAAATTACGAATTTATTTCCGGAATTTATTATCTTTGCACTACGAATTGAAAAGGGGGTTTAGCTCATCTGGCTAGAGCGCGACACTGGCAGTGTCGAGGTGACCGGTTCGAGTCCGGTAATCTCCACCCGGTAAAAACGAAGGAAGGATTAACTTGCTGCTAATCCTTCCTTCATTTTTTTTTGATATTTATTGGAATTATTCTACCACTTCGTACATACTGTTCAGGAAAAAATCCTTATCGATTTCTTCATTTTTGCCTTCGGCTGTATTGGCTTTGTATTTATGATTGATTTTGAATTTTTTACCTTCGTAGAATTTTTCAAAGTCAGCCATCACTGCTTTTAATCTTTTAGCATTTTTCTGATTATCAGCAAGTTTGAACTGATCTGCCGTTTCCTTGAGTCCATCCATATAGATTTTCATCGAATCTCTTGCGGCCATGTAAGCCGGATCTTCACCCACGGTAATGGTATCCAATGCTCCGAACGAAACAGGCTCATATTTTGCAATGCTGTTTTTCAGGTACTTTGTTACACCCTTTTCGGCCATACTTTGTGGATTGTTGCTGCAGGAATAGATAAGCAGCAATCCAAGTGATAAAATTAGTAATTTTTTCATATCTGTTTGTTTTTAGTGTTGAATAAGTATGCAAACATACATTTTTTTTTACAAATTATCAAAGAAAATCAAAAAAAAAGCTGTACAATTTATTGCACAGCTTCTTTTTTGATTAATTTGATGAATTATGCTTCTTTCTCTTTTGCAGGTTTCTCTTTCTTTTCTGCTTTTGGAGTTTTTTCTGCATTAGCCGGTACCTCTTTAGCCTCAACCACTTCAGCTACCGTTACGTCTGCTTTTACTTCAGTTTCAGGTTTCTCTTCTTTTTCAACCGTTACTTCTGCTACAGTTTTTACAGGTTTTTCAGCTTTTACTGTTTGAGCTTCCTTTTCTGTTTCAGCTTCTTTGGCAGCTTTTACTTTCTTAGCTTCTTTGGCAGCGAGTTTCACGGCAGCTTCATTAACCATTTGATCTTTCAGATCAGCCAGTTGCTGAATGTCGCCTAAGGTAGTTTTTTCAATTGCAGGAGCCGAAACTTCTTCTTTCTTAACCCGTTTTGCGGTTTTCTTTGTTTCATCGCCACCTTCTGCTGATTTTTCAGCTCGTTTAGCTTCTTCGTGAATACGGCTGTGTGAAAGAATGATGCGCTTTGCATCTTTATTGAACTCGATAACCTTGAACTGAAGTTTTTCTTCAACCTGTGCTTGTGATCCGTCTTCTTTCACCAGGTGTTTCGGAGTTACGAAACCTTCTACGCCGTAAGGCAACGAAACGACAGCCCCTTTGTCCATCATTTCAACGATGATTCCATCGTGAATTGAGTCAACTGAAAACAGGCTTTCAAGAGCATCCCATGGATTTTCTTCCAACTGTTTGTGTCCAAGACTCAACCGGCGGTTGTCTTTGTCAATTTCGAGCACTTGTACTTCGATATCGGCACCAATCTGGGTAAATTCGGACGGGTGTTTGATTTTCTTTGTCCAGCTCAGGTCTGAGATGTGAATCAACCCATCTACACCTTCTTCTATTTCAACGAAAACTCCAAAGTTGGTAAAGTTGCGCACTTTAGCGTTGTGTTTGCTTCCCAGCGGATATCTTTCTTCGATATTATTCCATGGGTCGGATTTCAGCTGCTTGATGCCCAGTGACATTTTACGTTCATCGCGGTCAAGTGTGAGAATTACTGATTCCACTTCGTCGCCTACCTTGAGGAAGTCCTGTGCAGAGCGAAGGTGTTGTGACCAGCTCATTTCAGATACGTGAATCAGACCTTCTACTCCGGGTGCAATTTCAACGAATGCTCCGTAATCGGCCATCACCACTACTTTTCCATTTACTTTGTCGCCTACTTTCAGATCTGCACTGAGAGCATCCCACGGATGTGGTGAAAGTTGTTTAAGACCAAGAGCGATGCGTTTCTTTTCATCATCGAAATCGAGGATAACCACGTTGAGTTTCTGGTCGAGTGTAACCACTTCTTCAGGATGCGATACGCGTCCCCAGCTTAAGTCTGTAATGTGAATCAGCCCATCTACGCCGCCAAGGTCGATGAATACTCCGTAAGAGGTGATATTCTTAACTGTTCCTTCGAGAACCTGACCTTTCTGAAGATGACTGATAATTTCTTTTTTCTGTTGTTCGATTTCTTCTTCGATAAGTGCTTTGTGAGAAACGACAACATTTTTGAATTCCTGGTTGATTTTAATCACCTTGAATTCCATCGTTTTATTAACGAATACGTCGTAGTCGCGGATCGGTTTCACGTCAATCTGTGAGCCCGGCAGGAATGCTTCGATTCCGAATACATCTACAATCATACCGCCTTTTGTGCGACATTTTACAAAGCCTTTCACCACTTCCTGGCTTTCGAGCGCTGAATTCACACGATCCCAGCTGCGTGTAGCACGAGCCTGTTTGTGCGAAAGAAGCAGCTGCCCTTTTTTGTCTTCCTGGCTTTCGATGTAGACTTCTACCTTATCGCCCACTTTGAGTTCGGGGTTGTAGCGGAATTCGCTCATCGGTACGATGCCGTCTGATTTGAAACCTACATTGACCACTACTTCGCGTTTGTTGATAGAGATAACGGTACCTTCCACTACTTCGTGATCTTTGATGGCATTGAGTGTTTCATCATACATTTTTTCAAGCTCATCGTGAGATTTTCCGGAAAGTACATCTCCTCTTTCATAAGAATCCCAGTCAAATCCGGCGTCCGGACCTGCAGGTTTTTCGTACACCACTTTTTGCTTTTTCTCTTTTTTTTCTGAAGGAGCTTCTTCTATCACTTCTTCTACTGATTCTACAACTTCTGCGGGTTGGATTTCTTCTGCTTCGGGTGATGCTTCAGCAACAATTTCCGGAGTTACCTCCACAGCTTCGGGAGTAGCTTCAGCAGCAGTTTCAGGAGTTACCTCCACAGCTTCGGGAGTTTGAGCCACTTCTTCAGCTAATTTTTCTTTTTCTTCCATTTCTGAAATTTTTGTTTTTTTACTAATAAATAGTAGGTTAGACATTATGTTGATTAAAAAAAACGTGGGTGCAAAGGTACAAAAATTAAATAGATTATATGCAATATCTTTACTTTTTTCTTCCGGGTTAAAAGCCTGTTTTTCACCAAAGAAACAAAAAAAACATGATTTCTGAGGAAATATTTCTTTTCACAAAAAATACGGCGATAAAAAAACACACGGAATAACAGAGTGATAATTTTTATTCATTTTTTATCGAAATTGAGTTAATGTATACTACACAGAGGCGTCTCCACATTTTGAGAATACAAAATGTGGAGACGTGAATCAGTAGGTCTGAAATAGTGTGAACGGAAAATGTACCGCAAATGATTATTCGCTACATTAATTTATTCTTTTTGGCTTCCTGACGTACTATGCTGTGTTTTCGGCCGTAAGTGAAATAGATTGCAAAGCCGATTACCATCCACCCTATGAGCCGCAGCCAGGTATCTTTGGGCAATGCGGCCATTTGAGCCAGACAGATTAAAGCACCCATAACTGGCACGAAAGGCACCCAGGGAGTGCGGAAAGTGCGGGGAGCATCGGGTTCTTTGTACCGGAGAATTATCAATCCGACACTTACTATTACGAATGCGAGCAGGGTGCCGATGGATACCAGTTCGCCCAGCAACCCGATGGGGAATAAACCGGCAAACAAAGCGGCAAAGCATCCCGTAACGATACTGGTGATGTAGGGAGTTTTGAATTTCGGATGAGTCCGGGCAAAGCTTTTCCAGAGCAATCCATCATGCGCCATGGAGTAAAATATGCGGGACTGTCCGAGTAACAGCACCATGACTACGGAACTCAGACCGGCAATTGCACCTATTTTGATCACAGGTCGCAACCACGCAAGTCCCTGTCCGGTAGCATCAATGGCCACAGCTATCGGTGCCGGGACGTTTAATTCGGTATAATTGACAATGCCGGTCATCACCAGACTGACAGCCACATACAACAAGGTACAAATAGCCAGTGAAATAAGAATCCCCTTCGGCATATCGCGCTGCGGATTAATAGCCTCCTGTGCAGTGGTGGAAACAGCATCAAAACCGATGTAAGCAAAGAAAACAACAGCAGCTCCGGTTAATACTCCCGTTAGGCCGAATTCGGAAAATTTTCCGGTATTTTCGGGAATAAAAGGTGTCCAGTTATCTACATTGATGTATGAAATACCAAATCCGATAAACAGCAAAATGACAGCGACTTTAATCATCACAATGACATTATTAAAACGAGCCGACTCCCGGATGCCGATAACCAGCAAGGTAGTCATCAGAGCTATGATAAACACAGCCGGGAAGTTGATAATAGCACCGGTGTGATGCCACCCGTTGATATCATAAGCAAACGGGCTCTGACAAATCTGTGTCGGAAGATGCAAGCCAATGTCGTCCAGAAAACTCACCACATAACCCGACCATCCTACCGCCACTGTGGCTGAGCCGAAAAGGTATTCGAGGATCAGGTCCCAGCCGATAATCCAGGCGATAAACTCACCCATAGTGGCATATCCGTAGGTATAAGCACTGCCTGATACCGGAAGCATGGAGGCAAACTCGGCGTAACACAAGCCCGCTAACAAACATCCTAAAGCTGAAACCAGAAAAGAAACTGATACAGCAGGACCGGCATGAAGCGCTGCCGCAGTGCCTGTGAGTACAAAAATTCCGGCTCCGATGATACATCCAATCCCCAGAAGAATGATATTGGTAACATTGAGGTGTTTTCTCAAACTGTTTTCGTGAGCCTGTGCCTCTATGCTGGCCAGACTTTTGCGCAGGTATAAATCTTTGAACATAAGCTGTCAGATCGGTGAAAATGGTATGATTATTACTTACTTTTTGGAAATTTATCAACGCAAAAATAATCAAATTTATGATTTATTTACTAAAAAATGTAATTTTTATTCACATCATCGTTGAAATATTCCGGTAAAAGAATCGATCGGACTGAAATGAAAAAAGAAAACAGGTTAAACTATTTGATTTCAAATTTGTTAACAATAAATAAATCTACATTACGTTCATCTTAAAAAAATCATTACCATCATGAAACTCGATTTTGATAAATTCATTGTAAAACCGGGCAGTAAAGTAAAACTGAAAGATTACGATACCGGATACGCTGCCGGACTGAAGAAAAAAAAGGATGTAAAAGAATTACAAAACAACATTGAGGAACTGGCAGTACTGCAGGAAAAATTCTGGGCAGACAACCGCTACTCCATGCTTATCATACTGCAGGCTCCCGACGCTGCCGGCAAAGACGGTGCCATACGGCATGTGATGTCGGGGCTGAATCCGCAAAGCTGTAGGGTGCACAGCTACAAGGCTCCATCGCGCGAGGAACTTGACCACGATTACCTGTGGCGCCATTACAAAGACCTGCCCGAACGGGGAATGATTGAAATTTTCAACCGCTCGCACTACGAGAATGTACTGGCTACCAAAGTGAATCCCGAATACCTGATGAGTGAAAACATTCCGGGAATCGACAGCCCCGAAAAAGCCGATAAGAAGTTCTGGAACGAGCGCTACGAGCAAATCAACAACTTCGAGAAACATATCCATCAAAACGGCACCCGCATAGTCAAGATTTTTCTGCACCTCTCCAAAGAGGAACAAAAAGAGCGGCTGCTGGCTCGACTCAACGAAAAAGAAAAAAACTGGAAATTCAGTTCCGACGATCTGAAATCACGTGCTAAATGGGATGAATTTCAGGCTGCCTACGAAGAAATGATGGAAAAAACATCCACCGAATATGCTCCCTGGTATGTGGTACCGGCTGATAAGAAGTTCTTTGCCCGGGTGGCAATCGGCGAAATCATAGTGGAACATCTGAAAAAACTGGATCTGCAGTATCCGGCAGGTGAAACGTCCGGGGAGCTTCAGAAGGCAAAAGAAATGCTGATGAACGAGGTTTAGACAACATGTTTTATTTTAAAAAAAGCAAAGGGTGAAATGCAATATTTCACCCTTTGTGCGTATTATTTTCTGAAAAATTATTCAAACATATTCCGGAAATGGGAGAAAAATCCTTTGGCAGCCGATGAGTTTGGTTTGAAATTATTCGATTTGTTGAGATTTTCCATCGTTTGTTTTTCATCACGGCTCAGATTTTCGGGAATATATACTCCGATATTGACCAGCAAATCGCCCTTGCCGTAGCTGTTTACACTCGGTAAACCTTTTCCGCGCAGACGAAGCACTTTGCCGGGTTGAGTACCGGCCGGAATGCTTACTTTCACTTTTCCATCTACGGTGGGCACTTCTACCGATCCGCCCAGTGTAGCCACCGGAACCGAAAGTAACAGATTGTATATCAAATCATTGTCATCGCGAATCAATTCAGGATGATGTTCTTCTTCTATCACCACGAGCAGATCGCCGTTCACACCGCCGCGCCGGGCAGCATTTCCCTTACCGCCTACCGAAAGCTGCATACCTTCCATTACACCCGCCGGTATATTGATGTTGATCACTTCTTCTTCACGTACTATTCCGTCGCCGTTGCAGTGAGAGCATTTATCCTTGATAATCTTCCCTTCGCCCTGGCAGGTCGGACATTCACTGGTGGTCTGCATCTGTCCCAGAATAGTTTGCTGCACACGGGTAACACGTCCGTTACCGTTACAGGTGGTACACGTAGTCGTACCCGATCCGGATTCAGCTCCTGTGCCGTTACAGTGCTTACAGGAAACGTATTTCTTGACTTTAATTTTTTTCTCTACTCCATTGGCAATTTCCGACAGGTCCAGTTTGACCTTCACACGCAAATCGGAACCGCGACGAACGCGCTGCCCACCTCTCTGAGAGCCGCCAAATCCACTGAAACCGCCAAATCCGCCAAAATGTCCTCCAAAGATATCGCCAAAATGAGCAAAAATATCTTCCATGCTCATTCCGCCTCCGCCGAAACCTCCTCCAGCTGCACTGCTGCCTACGCCCGCATGACCAAACTGGTCGTAACGCTGACGTTTCTGCTGATCGCTCAAAACTTCGTAAGCCTCGGCAGCTTCCTTGAATTTTTCTTCAGAAGCCTTATCACCCGGATTTTTATCGGGATGATACTGAATGGCTTTCTGACGGTAGGCTTTTTTTATCTCATCCGCCGAAGCTGTTTTCGAAACACCCAACACTTCGTAATAATCTCTCTTTCCCATATATATGTTTGTATAATAATTTACAGACTATGACTGCACTGCAAACTACTTACTATAAACTTCTTATTATTCTCCAACTACAACTTTAGCATAACGGATTACCTTATCATTCAGCATGTATCCTTTTGACAGACAGTCAATTATTTTACCTTTCATCTCTTCGGACGGTGCCGGAAACATCGTAACTGCTTCGTGTACATCTACATCAAACGGCTCATTTTCAGTAGCAATAGCTTTCACGCCGTTGGCATTCAGAAAACTGATAAATTTGGCGTAAATCAAATCCACACCCTCTTTCACAGCCAGCACGTCTTCTGTTGAGTCCATGGCTTGTATTGCTCTTTCGAAATCATCGATCAGCGGAAGAATATTGACAAACACCTTTTCGCCGGCAGTTTTTATCAAATCGGCCTTTTCACGGAGAGTACGTTTTCTGAAATTGTCAAATTCGGCCATCAACCGTAGATTTTTATCGTTTAACTCTTCACATTTCTGGTTCAGTTTTGCAATTTCTTCTGCAATTTTGTCAGTTTCTTCGGTGATGTTCTCCTTATTGTTTTCAGTTTGTTCTGCATTCTCCACATTTTCCGGCATCAAAACGTCTTTGTTTTCTGTTTCTTTTTCAGGAGCGTGTTTTTTATTTTTCATATCTGAATTTGTCTGTATTGTGTATTTTATTGAATTTATTAATTGTTGATGAAGCAATAAGCAGTCTGTTTATTACAATAAACCTGCCAAAACATCCGGACTTCATTTTTTGTCAGAAATCGGGACATTTTGGCAGGTTATCATTTTTTCAGTGAATTGGACTATTTTCTTTCAAGCCATTTCACAAAATTAGCCGGATTTTCGTCGAAAGCATAAGATTTTGCCATTGGTTTGCCTTGGTTGTCGAGCATGACATAAAACGGCTGTGCGTTTGCTCCGAATTTATATCGCTGCAGGTAGCTCCATTTGTCGCCTATGGTTTTTATCTTTCGAGTCCGTCCGTTTTCGGTGATTTCGTAAGGCTCTTTCAGCGGTGTTTTATCATCCACATAGAGCGAAATCAGCACATAGTCGTTGTTGAGCAGATTGCTTACCTGCGGATCTGTCCATACGGCCACTTCCATTTTACGGCAGTTGACACATCCGAAACCGGTAAAATCAACGACTACAGGCTTGTTGACTGAAGCTGCATAATTCATTCCGAGTTCATAATCGGTAAATTTGGCATGCACATCATTTTCATACAGATTGAAATCCTGTGTGATTACCGGCGGCGAAAATGCACTCACCGCTTTCAACGGTGCACCCCACAATCCGGGAACCATGTACACAGAAAATGCCAGCGAGATGATCCCGAGAAACAGCCCGATAACCGATGTATGTTTGGTTTCATCGTCGTGCCTGAAACGCAGTTTGCCGATGAGGTAAAAGCCTAACAAGGCAAAAATTACAATCCACAATGCCAGGAATGTTTCCCGGTCGAGCAGTCCCCAACCGTAAGCCAGATCGGCAACAGAGAAGAATTTCAATGCAAGCGCCAGTTCCAGGAATGCCAGCACCACCTTCACGCGGTTGAGCCATCCGCCCGATTTCGGCATCGACTTGAGCAAGGTTGGGAAGAAAGCAAAAAGGCTGAAAGGAATGGCCAGTGCAATGGCAAATCCGAGCATACCGACGGCAGGAGCCAGTATCGACCCACTCACCGAAGCCTGCACAAGCAAGGTGCCGATAATAGGACCGGTGCAGGAGAACGAAACCAGTACCAGCGTAAAAGCCATGAAAAGTATGCTCAGAATGCCCGCTGTGGAGTCGGCTTTCATATCCATTTTGGTGGACCAGGAAGCCGGAAGGGTAATTTCAAACGCTCCGAAGAACGAAATGGCAAAAATCACGAGCAAAGCGAAGAAAATGAGATTAAAGAGCGCGTTGGTAGAGAGGCTGTTGAGAGCGCTTGCCCCGAAAATAACGGTAATGAGGAGTCCCAGACCTACATAAATGAGAATAATGGCCAAGCCGTAGGTGGCAGCATCGCGGCGCCCGCGGGCTTTGTTCTCCGACCGTTTCAGAAAGAAACTTACTGTCATCGGTATGATAGGCCATACGCACGGTGTAAACAAGGCTACAAATCCGCCGAGCATCCCCATGATAAAAATCCACCAAAGCGATGGCATTCCTCCGCCGCTCGCGTTTTCGCCAAAAGTTCGCAACTGATCGATGACAGGTGTCCAAAGATCTGCCTTCGCAGTAGAATCTGTCACCGCCGGCGGAACAAGTAACGCAGAGTCCGGCTTCAGCACCGAATCCTTTGCTGCAACCGCAGATGCAATCAATGGAGTTTCTTCTTTAATTTCAACTGCTTTCATTCCGGATTTTCCCACCTCGAGCTCTTCTTCGGTAGGAGGCAGACAGCTCTCATCGTTACACACCATGAAATTGACCAATATTTTGGCGTAAATGGCATTCGGGTCGGGTGAGGTGACTTTCTGAACAAAAACCGCCTCATTGGCATACCAGTTCAGTTTCATGTTGAAATTGGGATCAAACGCCTCTATCAACTTCGATTTTGCCTGAAGCAATCCCTCTTTTTTGGCATTTTCGAGGTTTTCGACAGAAATTCTGGTGGCGACAGGACCATCGGGTGGGATGTTCAGTCCATACAAATGCCATCCTTTTTCGATGGTGGCTTTGATAATCAGATCGGCTGTGGTTTTACCGGTCACCTTCTTTTCGACCGACCACGACACCGGGTCATATATCTGACTGAACAATTGAAAGGACAAAAAACTTAAAATGGTAAGCAGAATGAGTTTTGACTTCATCGTTTCGTTTTTTTATATTTACAAAATTGGGTGCAAATTTAGGAATAATCCGACAATAATATAACCTAAGTATCACTATTTTCAGTTATTTTTCAGAAAGATAACAAGTAATAATGCATTTGGTTCATGCCCGAAAGTTTTTCCGGCAGATAAACCCTACCTCGTGAGCATAAACTTGAAACTCAGTCCGAAATTGGTGGAAGAAACCGGGTAGGACGATGAAACGAGCGGGGCGGTCATTTGCCGGTCGAAAAACAATTGGAGATTCACTTTCGAACTGAACACGTAATCGGCCGTTAAGCGCAACGAGACCACTTTATTGCCGCCCAAGGCCTGCGTGATGTTTTCATTTACTTTTTCAAAGATACAGCCTTATTCTCCGTATCGTAGCCTTCCGAGTGGAGCGAGAGGCAGAACGAACGGTATACAAGCTCACCGTTGATTGCTTACCGCCTTATTGCACCACCAACTGCTTGCGATACGTCTGCCCGTCTTTGATTACATGCACGTAGTAGAATCCGGGAGGAACTCCTGTTAAATCCAGCTGATAGCTCGGTTGGTCGGTTTCTACTTGTTTTACCAGGCCTGAGGAGTTCCAGAGCTGGATGGTGTAATTGATTGATGCTGTTTTCGTATCTGTGGACATTCTTACTGCTGAATTATTAAGCGGAGTTTCTGCTTCCATCTCCACCGTAACGGTTGAGGTAGCAGGATTGGGTGACAGGGCGAATCCGTTGTTGGTATCCTGAAAGTAGATGGATTGTGTGTTTTCAGCGCTCCAGCCACATTCACCGTTAATTCTCAACGAGATGGAATAGTATCCTTCCTCGTTTGTACTATAACTGAATTGCCGGCCTGAAAAA
>SAAL01000209.1 GCA_009929445.1 Bacteroidia bacterium | reverse complement strand
GGAACATTTGTCGGATATACTGATTCTGTAGGATGGATAAATGTTTGGTGGAATGAGGAATCATTTAACGTAGGGATAATTCCCTAAATAAGATATATGAAACAGATATTTATAATTCTTTTTGTTTTGGGTATAGCTTGTACTATATTCGGTTATTTTGGCGAGCAAAATGTTAAAAGCATAAGAAAAGATACAGAAAATAAATTACTATTATTATCAGAGGCGGAGTCGGTAATCTGGAGTGAGGCAAAAAAAGAAGTGCGTAGTACTTTAATGCAAATTCATTTTTCGCCAATATCAAAAAGAATTGAAAGATCATATAATAGTATTTTTATTTTTGGTATTTTGTCATCTATTCCTTTTGGTGTATACAGTTTGCGGAAACTTTACTTGAACATACTGAGACCGAAGAAGTAGTTTTTTGTTCCAGCATTTCCAGAATGAAAACCCGGAAGAATTAATGAAAAACTTTTAGGAGCCAAAAATCAAATGATTGTTACACAGATCAAAAAACTAAATGAAAAACAGTGCCATCAAATATGGATTGTGAAGTATATTTCCATGCCGCTTCTTAGTCTTTTTACAATTCTTGTTTGTTTGTCAGGATGTAATGATAATCATTGCTCAGCTCAAGATGAGGCATACACTTATACTCAATGGAGATATGCGTTGTTTCAAGCACTATATTTCGCGTATGAAGCATTAGAAGAACAAGAGTCGATTACTAATGTTCAGCAGTTACGTGACGAAATATTCAATAATAAAAGGGTAGTTATTTTTGATAAATATGGAGAGAATAATGTCTTTTTCAATCCTGATTTTTCTCTATGGAATCCCGATAATATGTTTGCTAACAACGATTCTCCTGATAAGGGGTCGGATACAGCCATTGTCATAAAGTTAAAAACTGGGTACTATTATGGGATTTGTTTCAATGGACTTTATAATGAGAAGATGAAAAAGACGTTACCGTTTCGTACAAATGAGGTTAATCCATTTGCATCGGGCGGCACGAATAGCGAACCTATTTCGCAGTGAAAAGGGAGGAGATCCTGTTGACGCACTGGGGAATCTTCATGCTAGCTTAGGTTGTGAAGTACCGCCCTTCAGGCGGAGGCGTGGGTAGGCGGTATTCTCCGTAGGTACGTCTCCCTGCGGGAACCGCACCTACGGTTATGCACATTCGCCTCTCCGAGGCGTGCGCCCTCCGGGCACGGAGACAGATAGGAAAAATTCCGGGCTATGAGATGGTCATGGAGGCAGATGGGCACGGAACCTTTGCTGACGGATGCGACCCCTACGGGGTCGTGAGGAATCATGGGGTGGATGTTTCCCCGGGGTCGAAGACCCCGGGGACCCGATACCCACACAACATTTTACGACCCCGGAGGGGTCGCATCCGACTTCCCTTCTAAAAAATCTGTGCAAATCTGCGTCATCTGCGGTTAGATGGGCGCAAATATTTTAAGGGATAAACTCCGTGTTGGCTCAAAATAACATCTTTGGGTTGATTCTCTTCTTGCAAATAAAGTCCATTCCCGTAGGATAATGGGCCGCGGGGTTCGGCTTCCGCCTTTCTGAAGTACCATGTGTGTTTCGGCGAAGAGTCTTGGGAAGTCGTATTCTGCGGGAAGGTTTGGCCCCGGCCGGTTTTATCATGAAACAGGCGGCGGGCCAGAATAAAAGCGCTCCGGCTTATAAACCGGGGCCGTGTCTAAAAACAAATCCGGCACGACAAATCAAACAAAAGTGTCGGTCAGAGTTCGTCAAGGCTTCCACTCCGGAAGAACTGAGGGGCTCTGTGAATAACTGGAATGAGCAAAACATTCATACCCAAGAATAGCTTGGAACAGCGGAAGTGGCAGGTAGTGGACGCAGATGGCGCCGTGCTGGGCCGCTTGGCTGTACAGGTTGCAAACGTACTCAGGGGTCGCAACAAAGCGGTTTATACCCCTCATCTGGATACAGGTGACTTCGTAGTCGTGATCAATGCAGAAAAAATACAGGTCACGGGCAACAAGGAAGAAGACAAATCATACATGTTCTACTCGGGCTGGAGAGGCGGCGAAAGCCATCGC
>SAAL01000106.1 GCA_009929445.1 Bacteroidia bacterium | reverse complement strand
ACTTTTAAAAAAGGTATTAATTTTTGATGTATTCGTTTATTTCACAATGTTTTTGAACGGTAGTTTTAAGTTGGTTATTTCACATTTTATCACTAAAAATAAGAAAGGGTCCAGTGCCAGGCAATTTTTATAATTGTACTAATCAGCTAACAGCGCACATAGCACCGAACCAGCATTCTTGGAAAAAATCAACGATAAATTAATTTATCAACAATTGTTTTCCTGCCTTTCTTTCCGTCCTTTTTTCGATAATTCTATCCACCACGTAATACACCATCGGCACGATAAAAACAGTCAGAACCAGGGATGAAATCAGACCGCCGATAATCACCCAAGCCAGTCCGTTTTTCCATTCACTGGCTGTTCCCCGCGCCATGGCAATCGGCAACATACCGAAAACCATCACCAGTGTCGTCATCAAAATAGGTCGCATACGCTCTTTTCCGGCTTTGATAAGTGCTTTGCGGTAATGGGTGCCTTTTTCCTTTTCTTTGTTGGCAAAGTCTACAATCAAAATAGCGTTTTTCGTTACCAGCCCCATCAGCATAATCATACCCAGCAAAGCGAAAAGTGTTACGTTATTTCCCGATAAATTCAGTGCGAAAAACGCCCCGATAATCGCCATCGGGATGGAGAAAAGCGCCACGAACGGGTACAGGAAATTGTCATATAAAGCCACCATAATCAGGTAAATAAGTATAAATGCGATAGCCAGCGCGGCGCCTACTGCACCGAAACTTTCGTTTTGTGTTTTAATGTCTGCTCCCCAGAATAGCTGCACGTCTTCAGGAAGTGGATTTTTCTTCAGATAAGCTTCCACATCCTTTGCCATCGAACCCGATGGTCGTCCAAACGATTCGGCAGTCAGAGTCACGGAAGGTTGACGGTTGAGCCGCTCAAGCATGGATGAAGCATCATTTTGTGTGACATCTGCAAACTGAGACACATCAATCGCGATGCCCATCGGGTTAATAATCGATAGATTTTTAACGTCTTCGAAGTTTTTCCGATCAAAATCATCCAGCCATATCCGCACGGGATAATCGTTGCCATTTTCCGTGAAAACTGCATCTTCGTTTCCGCTGAAAGCTGTCCGCAAACTCATCCCCACATAAGCCGTATTCAGTCCAAGGCGTTGCATTTTATCCTTGTCAGGATTGACTACGTACTCTGGATTCCCTTTTTCTACCGAAAGTTTCACGTTGTCGGCACCTGGAACACGCTGTATCACCGAGCGCAGTTCTTCACCGGTTTTCATCACCAAATTCTGGTCAATTCCACTCAACGTGATTTTTATCGGCGAGCTTTTTGGTAATAATCCCAGCACCGACATCGAAACATTCACTCCCGAAAATTGATTGGTAATGTCTTTCCGAAGGAATTTCATAAACTCTTCCGTTGTCCGCTTCCGTTCTTTCTCGGGTTTGAGCTGGATGGTAAGCTCCGATTTATTGGCTTCGCCAACACCCAGACTACCCATTCCTGTAGTAGGACCGGCTACGTTGCTGAAAAGTGTTGCCACTTCGGGTTGCGAAAGGATGTAGTTTTCAATTTTTTGCGATTGAATATTGTTCTGCTGAACCGTAATGGATTTGTCGTATTCAAGGTTGAGTTTGAATTTGCCCTGGTCGCCTGTTGCCATCATTTCGTTTCCGATAATTCCCATTTTCATAATGCCGAATGTAGCCAGCAACAGGAACACAACAATAGTCGTAAAGGTTACTTTGTGGCGGAAAACCCATTCCAATGCCACGCCGTACCAATCGATGAATTTCGTCAGCCGAACTTCAAACCAAAGCAGAAATTTGTTGATAAAATTCGTGGGTTGCAAATCTTCTTTTTTTCCAATCCGCGAAACCATCCACGGTGTAAGCGTGAAACTTACGAGCAAACTGGTCAGCGTAGAAACGATTACCACGACTGAGAATTGTTTCAGCATATCCGCTACAAAAACTTGCAGGAAAAGGATGGGCAGAAACACTACCACGTCCACTAATGTAATGGAAATCACTGAATAACCGATTTCGTTCAAGCCTTCGAGTGCCGCTTTCCGACGGCTTTTTCCCATGTCGAGGTGGCGCTGGATATTTTCCAAAACCACGATTGCCGCATCCACCAGAATTCCGATGACGAGCGACATGGCAAGCAGTGTCATCAGATTGAGCGTGTAGTCAAGCATCCACATGAGCCCGAAAGCCGTGATCAGCGAAGTAGGCACTGCCACCAGCACGATCAGGGCATTGCGGTAGCTTTTCAGGAATAAAAGCATGATGAGCGAAACGAGAATAATAGCCAGCGTAAGGTCCACAACCACCGAATTAACGGCCGCTATCGTGTTTTCGGTGCTGTCATCGGCTATCGTGAATTTTACGTTCGATGTCTGGTCTTCCTTTTCGATGGATTGCAGTTTTTCGCGGACTAATTTTGAAACGTCAACGGCATTGGCATCGCCTTGCTTTTTCAACATCAGCCCAATTCCCGGCTGACCGTTGTAGCGATTTACCGACGTAATTTCTTTCACGCCGTCGCTTACGGTTGCCACGTCCTTCACATACACGGGACTTCCCGGAAACGGCATGGCAATCTGCACGTTTCTCACGTCTTCGATGTTGTTGAATTTTCCGACTAAACGCACCGTGATGCTTTCGCTTTCGGTAGTAACTTTTCCTGCCGGAATGTCAATACCCGAGCGGTTTACAGCTTCCACAATTTGCGTGAGCGATACTTTGTAATACTTCAATTTATTCTGGTCCACTTTTATCTGTACTTCGCGCGCTTCACCGCCAATCAGCGTGATTTCTGCCACTCCTTTCAACTGTTGAAGTTGCGGAATGTATTTATCCACCATATTTTGGTAAAAATCGGTTTCTGACATACTGCTGGAGGCGCTAATGGACATAATCGGCATGTCGTTGGGCGAAATTTTACTCATCACCGGTTCCAGAATATCGTCCGGCAAATCTTTTTTGATGTTATTGATGTACTGTTGTGCGTCCTGCATCGTTTTGTTCAGGTTGGTACCGTATTTCAGGTTCACAATTACAACCGATGCATTGGGCATGGATTTGGTTTCGATATAGTCTACACCTTCCAGATTTGCAATGGCTTCCTCAATTTTCTTAGAAACAGAGCTTTCAACTTCGGCGGGGTCGGCTCCGGGATAGCCCGTTCTGATTACTACTACAGGCTGATTGAAGTCGGGAAGCAATTCGTAACTTAAATTCGAGAATCCGATTACTCCCAGCAAAATCAGCACACTGAAAAGCACAATAACCAACGTGGGGCGTTCTATTGATGTTTTTGTTAAATTCATATTTTTTTATTTAACTGATTTTTATTCCGGCTCCGTCATGAAGGTTGATGAAACCGCCGATTATCAAAATATCGCCGACCGAAAGTCCTTTTGACACAATAACCTGGTCGCCCACTCTTTCCTCAATAATAATATCCTGCAAATAAGCCGTGTTGTTTTTGGCAATATACACCTGCGGTTTGATATCTGAACCAACAATGGCTGACGACGGGATAATGACTTTATCGGTCAGCAAATTGTTACCGTCCATTTTTACAGTGCCGAACATCCCTGATTTTATAAGTTGGTCAGACGAATTTCTCACATTGAACTGCACGGGAAAACTGTTTCCCAGATTGGCTTTGCTCCCAATCATGCTCACACGTCCCGAAAGTGCTGATGACGGCAAAATATCGGCAATTACATTGTAGGTCTGATTGACCGCGAACTTACTCAGTTCGCTTTCGGTTACGTTGATGGTAAATTTCAGGGTGGAAATATCGGTAATCTGTAACAAAGGCATTCCGGGTGCTGCGAAAGCACCCACTTCGGTCATCTTTGCAGTTACCACTCCGCTGAAAGGCGCACGAATGGTGGATTTCCGGATTTGCTCCTGAAGCGTAGCTTTCTGCACCAAGGCACCTTCAATGGCACTTTTCGTTTTCTCCAACTGTACGCCCTGAATGGCGTCTGCTTCGGTGAGAATGGTGTAGCGGTCAATGTCTTTTTGCAAAGATCTGATTTGTACATCCACGCCCTGCAATTGCAATTTCAGCAGGGAATTATCCAATTGTATCAGAGTTTGCCCCTGACGAACGTAACTTCCCGCATCTACATAAATGGAGTTGATTTTGCCCTGCACTTCGGCGCTTATTTTTGTTTCGCGAAATGGCTCGAAAGTACCTGTGTATGCGCCTCTGTCGGTGGTTGAACCCAGCGCTATCGTGTCCGTTTTTACGCTTACGGGCGCTTCGGCGTCAAAACGATAAATCTTGTCTTCAAAACTTTTTTTGTTGCTTGAAAGTCTAAAAAATACAAGTCCTCCAATCAGGACAAATGCAATGATTGCAATAATTTTTCTCTGTTTCATTGTTATTTAATTATTTAAGATATTTCCCGTTAATTTTTTTATCTCCAAATCAGCTTTCAGGTAATCCACCAAAGCGGTCAGGTAGCTCTGTTGTGTCTCCCGAAGCGAATTATCAGCCATCAGCACATCGGTAAGCGATGCGGTGCCTTCTTTTTGTTGCAGCATGGTCTGATTGTACACTTTTTTCGAAAGCTCAATTTGCTTCGTGGTGTTGTTAATGCTTTGCGATGCCGTGAATTTTGTATTTCGGGCATTTTCTATCTGCATGGCATTTTGCTTGTTAATCAGGTCGCGCTGAATTTTGTTGTTTTCTATTTCCAGATTTTTCTGTTTGATTTTCCGTTGCGTTACGGTGCCGTTGAAGAGTGGAACAGAAAGCTGAATGCCCGCTACGCCCATGTTGTAAAAATCGAAAAACTCGTTTGGTTTTTTGTCGTAGCCGTAGCCCAGCAGTCCGTACGAACCAAAAAGCGAAACGGACGGCAGTCTCGACTTTTTCAGAGAAAGCACTTCGCTATTCAGCAATTTATTCTGTGTGTCAATCAATTGCATATCGAGTGTGGAAGTGAGCATGTACTCCGCTCCGTTTTGATACGGAATTTCCGGTTTTATGCTGAATGGCTCCTCCGGCGAAATACCCATGGAAAATTTCAAGGCGTTGATAACCTGAATATGCTTGCCTTTTACTACATCACGCTGTGTTTTCAGTTGCGAAATTTGCAGGGCAATTTTATCCACATCGGTGCCTTTCACCATCAGCTGACTGTGAAGCAGTTGCATATTTTTGTGCAGACGCTCGGTATTCACCAGGTTGCTGTCGATGAAATTAATCTGTTGTTCCATCACCAGCGCATTGTAGTACAGGTTCGAGATCTCGTAGTAGAGCTGTTCTTCGGTTTTTTTGTACTGCAATCTGGCGATTTCGGATGCAATCTTCGTTTTCTCTACTGCACCCGATATTTGCGAATTGTAAATCGGCATTCCAAGCTGAACATTTGCCGTAAAATTGTGCGGAACACCCATTTGTACTTCCTTGAACTTGTCCTCCGGACCGCCCATCATCGACATCGGAACCAACTGTGTAGGCTGTTCGATGTAATATTTATAGTCGGTATTGAAGTTTACCTTCGGCAGATAATTCGCCCAGACTTCCTTGTTCAGTTCTTCGTTGATTTGGATGTTGTTTTTGTTAATTTTCAAATTTTTGTTATTGACCAATGCCGTGTCAATGCATTGCTCTAAATCCCACACTTTGGATTGTGCGCTTACCGTGCCTATTATCAATAGAAATAATACGGATACAGAAAGTTTGTGAACACTTACTAACATAACGAATAGTTTTTTCTTTTAAGTTGTTTTATAAGAATTAATTAATTGTAATTCAAGTGAAAATCTCGTGCGTGTTTGTTCAGGGAATTAGCTTTGGGTTGGATTATTTTTCATCAGCGTGAGTAACTGCGCGCACATTTTATGGATGCTGACCAGCAAATCCGAGTTGAATTTATCGAATTTCCAGCTAAACATGTAGTGCTTGAAAGTTGCAATGACCACCATGGTCAAATCACCTGCTGAAATGGATGGTAAAAATATATGCTGATTTTGCCCTTCGGCAATAATGGATTGTAAATAACCGTAAAACATGCTCATCAGGCCCATGATTTCCTTGTTCAGCTTTTCATTTTCGTCCAGCAAGCCTTCCGAAAATACCGCCACAGCAAAATAAGGGTTCGCATTGAAAAACTTCGACAATTTCTGAAAAAACATGCAGAAATCTTTTTCCACATCATCGGTTTTTGACAACGAGCTTTTAATCAGGGTAATATTATATCTCAAATATTGCAGCATCATCAAAAGTATTTCTTCTTTGCTTTCAAAATGCCTGTAAATGGCACTTTCAGAAAACTGCATTTCTTTAGCAAGATTTTTTATCGTCAATCGGCTCACGCCACTGGTTGTCAAAATTTTTCCGGTAGCTTCTATAATTTCTAATTGTCGGGGTGTAATTTCCATTACTTATATTTTTTTATTTAGGTCAAGTTTTGTAGGTTCAAAAATAAACAATTTATTTAAAAAATACTGTAAAAATCAGGTTTTATGCCTATTCCAATTCTTATTTGAGAATATTTTCGTTTATAATCAAGTTGACTGTCGCCTGTGCCATTGTAATATTCTCCAAAAATATACTGATTGAATTTGGATGAAATCCGGTATCCGCCATTCAATGTTGTGTTAATTCTTGAAAAATTTTTAGTGGGACTAATTCCCGCTGAGAACCACCACTTGCTGTTTTTTGATTTATAATCGATTGAAAAATTTCCCAATCCTTTGTAATCAAGTATATCGGCATTTTCTTTACGATACAAATAAGGAACGCTCGCTTTTATTCTGAAATAAACAGATTCATTGAAAAAATATTTTCCGATTAGACTTACGTAATTTACGCTTCTGGACGCAGAGTCGCTTCTTCCATTTGATTCATGCTCTACTTGCAGAAATGCTCCGCCAACAAGTCTGCTGTCTTTGATGGCATATCTTCCAAGTCCAATACCCGGGTTATAATTATTATCTCTGAACGGCGAAGATTTTAAATAAATATCCCAAAACGACTTTTGGGTATAGGTGAAATATAAAAAAGTATTGAACGGCAACTCACTGTTTGTAAGCCTGTGTCTGATACTGATTTGGAATTTCACATCAGCTGTAGTTTTATTAATAGTCGTATTCAACGGAATTCCGGTTATAAAATAATTATCCTTGTAAATTCCAAATGCGGGCAAAGAATCAATTTTATCTCTTATTTCATCATCTGTTATCTCAATCTGATTTTTTTCTTGTCCAATCTTCTGCTTTACATCCGAAAAAAAACATTTAATATGCGATGCTTTCGCAGGAACATTCTCACATTCTATCGTTTGCCCGTGAATTTCAAGTGTAAAAAACATGAATATGATTAGGCATAATACTGTATTACTGCTCATTGAGAGAAACTAACCACATGTGAGTGAATATTCACTTGCGAAAGTAATACATTTTTATTTTACAAAAGATATTTTTTAGGAATTTTTAAGGACTGCCTAATTTTAAGTAGCAGAAAAGAATTATTGCAATAGTTTTTGATAGCTTCCCGAAAGTTCGGGAGAGATGGATTTTTTCTTTTTTTGAGGGAGTTTAGCGGGCTAAATGACCGAATAAAAAAGGAAAAATACGCTCAATGTGCCGTTTAAGTGAGAGCAATAAAGCAAGCTCGCTTGCTTATTGCCGAACGTAGGCACTTCGATACAATCAAAAGAGCATCACATAAGAAATAAAAAGAAAATACAAAACATAGCAATAATTATTTGATGATACTTATATCCCAATAAGATTGTCGTTAAAAATTCAACCATATTTTAAACATTTTTCCTCAAAAATCCACTAATTTAGTACCATCAAATTCCGCTTTTTGTCAAAAGAACTTCCTGCTCGCAAAAAGATTTTCGGGTTTTCGCCGAATGTATTTTACACCGGCATTGTCTGTTTCCTCACGGATACCTCCTCCAAGATGGTTTATTCCGTTTTGCCGATGTTTTTGCTGTCTATTGGTGCGTCCAAGACGAGTCTTTCGCTGATTGAAGGAATTGCTGAAAGTACCGCATCGCTTTTGAAAGCGTTTTCAGGTTATTGGAGCGATAAAATCGGCAAAAATAAACCTTTCATGCTGTTTGGATACGGACTTTCTGCGCTTATTACACCGTTTTATTCGCTTGTAATTAGTCCGTTGCAAGTGCTGCTGCTTCGGTTTGTGGAGCGGGTGGGAAAAGGCGTGCGGACAGTGCCACGCGATAGTTTGGTGGCAGGTTCGGTGGAAAAGCACGAAACAGGAAAAAGTTTCGGACTCACAAAGCGATGGACAACAGCGGAGTCATTCTCGGTCCTTTATTGGCATTTTTAATCCTTTCCATCAGACGGGAACTTTACCACCCTTTCAGAGTACGACAATAGATACATTTTACGTGTTTCAATTTAGAACAAAGAGCAAGAAACAAGAAACAAAGACAAATATTTATCACATCCTTTTTGTGTCAAAAATATTTTACAAGGCTGTTTCATTTGTTATTTTTTACTGTTTTGGTGTAATATTTGTTGAATATTTGCGTATTTTTGTACGTTAAAGAAATAATTCAAGAATTTTTAGAATACTAAACACCAACCAATGACACTAAATTTTTATTCCAAACCACCCCAAGAGGTTCTCTCACACTTTCATGTAAATGAAAAAGACGGCTTGACGTCTGATGAAGTTGCCAACCGACAGCAGGAGTACGGGCTGAACGAGTTAGAAGCCAAAAAGAAAAAATCGTTTCTTTCCATGTTTTTCAGCGAATTTAAGAACACTATGATTATTATCCTGCTTATCGCCGCTATTATTTCTGGCGTTACAGGTATCTTGAGTGGCGAAGGAGTTCTTGAAGCCCTGGTCATTCTGGCCATTCTGATTGTCAATGCACTGATTGGTGCTATTCAGGAAAAACGTGCCGAAGCATCGCTTGAAGCGTTGAGGAATATGAGTTCACCGCACGCCAAAGTTATCCGCAACGGTGGTGTTACAGAAGTTATAAGCAAAGAACTCGTTCCGGGCGATATTGTCATTCTTGAAACCGGGGATATTGTTCCGGCAGACATTCGCCTGACACAAGCCGTAAACCTAAAAATTCAGGAAGCGTCCATGACAGGCGAATCAGTGCCTGTGGAAAAACAAACCGAAACGCTCTACGATGAAAATATTTCCATCGGTGACCGCACTAATATGGCTTTCACTACTGGAATGGTAACTTACGGACGCGGCGAAGGCGTGGTAGTTGGCACAGGAATGAGCACCGAAGTGGGTAAAATTGCCAAAATGCTTCAACATACCGATGCCACCAAAACGCCGATGAGCATCCGACTGGAACAGCTTGGAAAAATTCTGGGCTACGCCGCAATAGCCATCTGTGTGGTTATTTTTGGCGTGGGATTGCTTTACGGACACGACATTTTGGAAGTATTCATGACCGCCGTGAGCTTGGCTGTGGCAGCCATTCCTGAAGGACTTCCTGCCATTTCTACAGTTGTACTTTCTATTGGAGTACAGCGGATGGTAAAGAAAAATGCCATAATCCGCACACTTCCTTCTGTAGAAACATTGGGCTGTGCTACCGTAATTTGCTCGGATAAAACCGGTACTTTGACCCAAAACAAAATGACCGTGCTGCGTACTTATGTGGATGGGAAAATGAACACTTACGATGTCTCAGAAAATGGCAAAATTTCGGATGCAGAAACAAAACTGCTCCAAACAGCTGTGCTTTGTTCTGATGCGCATTTGAATATCGAAAACGGACAGCCAAAAACGGCGGGGGACCCAACTGAAACGGCCCTGTTGGACGTTGGTTTGAAATTCGGCATTAATAAAAATGATGTTGAAATACAATTTACACGTGTGGCAGAAATTCCATTCGACAGCGAGCGGAAACGAATGACAACGGTGAATAAAATCACTGAAAGCGAATATACGGTCAATGTAAAAGGCGGTTTGGATGAAATCTTGAGCGTAGCGAGCCATATTTTTGAGAATGGAAAAACCCGCCCAATCACAAAACGTGACATCGAAAATATCAACCAAGTGAACGAAGAAATGGCAAGTAACGCCCTTCGTGTGTTGGCTATGGCGTACAAAATCATGGACAAAGCTCCGGCGGATACAAGCGTGGATGTGCTTGAAAGCGAACTCATTTTCCTTGGATTGGTAGGCATGATTGACCCGGCTCGTCCGGAAGTGATTGATGCCGTAGCAAAATGTATGACTGCGGGCATTCGCACGGTGATGATTACCGGCGACCACAAAATTACCGCCACCGCCATTGCCAAAGAAATCGGCATTATGGACGATGACGACATAGCCATTACGGGAACGGAATTGGAAAAAATGAGCGATGATGAGCTTTTTAATCGGGTGAAAGGAATCTCGGTGTATGCTCGCGTGGCACCGGAACACAAAGTCCGCATTGTGAAAGCGTGGCAAAAACACAACGATGTGGTGGCTATGACCGGCGACGGCGTGAACGATGCGCCTGCACTAAAACAAGCCGACATAGGCGCTGCGATGGGAATTGTGGGAACGGAAGTAGCAAAAGATGCTGCCGATATGGTTTTGACCGATGATAATTTTGCGACCATCGTTTCGGCCGTGGAAGAAGGCCGCCGGATTTATGCGAATATCCTGAAAGCGGTTCAGTTTCTGCTTTCTTGTAATGTGGGGGAAATTGTACTTTTATTAATTACTTCACTTGCCAATCTGGGTGCACCGCTTATCCCAATCCATATTCTTTGGGTAAATCTGGTAACTGATAGTATGCCTGCGCTGGCGCTCAGCGTGGATCCGGCAGAAAAGGACGTGATGCAACGCAAACCGCGTGACCCGAAACAAGGATTTATGACCAAAGGCGTGGTTTGGCGGACACTTTATCAGGGTGTGATGATTGGATT
>SAAL01000208.1 GCA_009929445.1 Bacteroidia bacterium | reverse complement strand
TAACCCACATTGCGTGGAAAATCTTGTCGGAGAATAAAAATCGGTTGATAACCCTATTAGTTATCAACACTTTATAACGGAAATATTTGTATGGTGCACTAATTCAACGCATTATAAAATCCAATGAGTTTGATTTTGAATTGTAGTCCTACCTGGCCTGCTGGCAGTCAATTAGTTAAAGGCTACTTTTGCCACATGTTTATCAAGCCATTTCCGAAATATAATAGCACCACCAAAGAGCGGTACACTATCTATAGACTTTGCGAAAGCTATCGCCTGAACGGACAGACACGTCACCGTACCATTGTGGGGCTTGGAAAGTTGGATGAATTAGCCACTGACGACCAGAAAAAGCTTCTGGGCAAACGTATCGAAGAGATCATAAAACACGGTGCCGGGTTGCTGATAAATGAACTGGCAGATGAGCAAGTGGAAAAACTTGCCATGCATTACTATGAGCTAATAAAGCGCAAACGGCGCTACGATGTAAAAACAAATGGAGCCCAATGGGAAACGGTAAATATAGCCTCCATGAAAAATAGTGATGCGCGTGAAATAGGCGCTGAATGGCTTTGTAAACAAGCCTTCGATCAATTGGGGATAGATAATTTTTTAAAGCAGCAAAAGTGGCCGAAAGATAAAAGATCGCTTGCCGCCACTCATATCATAAGCCGTGCAGTATATCCGGCATCCGAACTCAAAACAGTATCTTTTGTAAAAGAAAACTCGGCAATTAGTGAGATCACAGGTGTGGAAAAAAGCCACTTCACCAAAGACCAGCTTTACAAAATATCCCATGCCCTCTACTCTATAAAAGATAAATTAGAACAGTACTTATCCAGACGCACCAACGACATGTTTGATCTGGAAGACAAAATCATACTGTACGATTTGACAAACACCTACTTCGAAGGCAGGATGAAAAACAGTAAACTGGCAAAGTTTGGGCGCAGCAAAGAAAAGCGTAAAGACGCAAAACTAATTGTATTTGCCGCAGTAATAAACCAGGAAGGTTTTTTGAAATACACAGGCATTTTTGAAGGCAACACAGCCGATAGCAAAACCCTGGGAACAATAATTGACAAGCTTAGCATACAAACTTCTTTCGTTGAGCGAAAGCCCATCATAGTGATGGATGCCGGCATATCCACAGACGGCAATTTGAAAATGCTCAAAGCCAAAGGCTACAATTATGTATGCGTTTCGCGTTCAAGTTTAAAAAAATATCACGCCGATACCACCAGCAAGCCGGTTGAGATAAAAGATAAGAGAAGCCAGCCCATAGAACTGATGAAAGTGTGGGTTGATAATGACGATGACCATTACCTATGGGTAAAAAGCAAAACAAAAGCCCTGAAGGAAAATAGCATGAATGGATTGTTATCGCAACGTTTTGAAGAAGGTATCCAGAGTATAAGCGAAGGCATCAACAAAAAAGGCGGAATTAAAAAACTCAACAAAGTTTTTGAACGCTTAGGAAGGCTCAAACAAAAGTACCCATCCGTGCACAAGTATTACGAAATCATTATTCAGGATGATGGTAAAGGTACAGCCACATCCATAAGTTGCCAGCACAAAAACGGAGAAGACCCTGATGAAAAAGCAGGCATCTATTTTTTAAGAACCACTCTGGACGAAGCCCAGGAAAGCACCATTTGGGCAATCTACAACATAATCCGTGAAATAGAATCCACCTTCAGAATACTGAAAACCGACCTCGACTTGCGCCCGATATACCACAAAACCGATGACGCTTCTATGGCGCATCTGAACTTAGGATTACTTGCATACTGGCTAGTTTCCACGATACGATTTCAGCTAAAGCAAAAAGGATTTACCCATGATTGGAGAGAAATCGTCCGCATGATGAATACCCAAAAATGTGTATCGACCAGCGTTGAAAACATTGAAGATAAAATCATCACAGTACGCCAATGTACCGAACCAACAAAAAACGTTAAACAAATCTACGACCTGCTCAACTACAAATATGTGCCATTCCATCGGAAAAAATCCGTAGTCCCCCCTACAGAAATTTTTAAAAATGATTCATCATAATATCAAGAGGTTATAACCTTTTCCCTGCAATGTGGG
>SAAL01000207.1 GCA_009929445.1 Bacteroidia bacterium | reverse complement strand
CGCTAGCGGAAATAACAATCACGGGACACTGATCTCCGGAGCGACTGGTACCAACACTACACCGACAATGATGTGGGATAAAGGGGGTAAAAAAGGTGGGGCGATGGAGTTTGATGGGACTAATGATGGTATTGTATTTGGCGATATTTTGGATATGGGAATGAATAATTTTAGCATTTCTGCTTGGGTAAAAAGTACAAGTACGGAGACGGGTAATGCTAGTAATGCTAACGGAATTGTTTATAAAAAACCAGCAGGACAAAGATATTTAAAAGGATACAGGCTTAATATGCCAAATGGCCAATTTAAGTTTACTATAGCTGATGGAACAAATTATAAAGAATTTTTTGCCGGAAAATCTGGCCAATATAATAACAATGAATGGCATCATGTAGTAGCTATTGCGAAACGTGGAAGTGTAATGAAGGTCTATATAGATGGAAAATTAATAAATAGTGTAATTGAGACTAATGTAGGTAATATTGATAGTGATGTAGATTTTGCAATAGGGATATTGAATGCTGATTATCCCTACTATCATCCATTTGATGGCCTAATCGACGAAGTAAAAATCTACAACTACGCTCTCAGCGAAGACGAAATAAAAACTCTCTACAATGACAGTTCGGCGATGGTGATGGGCAATGACGAGAGTCGAGACAATAACGGCACCGAAGTAACGGGCGCCAACAAAGATTATTGCATCCCCGGCGACACCGCCAAATGCGACAAGCCGGTTTTGGAATTGAATCTTGACGAGAGATCGGGCGCCACCGCCAAAGACAGTAGTGGCAACGGTCGAGACGGCACCATTAGTGGGGCGGTTTGGGATCGGGGCAAGATAAACAGCGGACTCAAATTTGACGGCGACGGCGACCGGATAAGTGTGGATAACGGTTCCGATTTGGCGACTTCGACTTACTGCGCTTGGCATTATTATGCCGGGGAAGATATGTACGGATTGGTCGAGGGCGCCGATACCGATGCAAATTTTGATGCTTATATTTCCGGTTTGGATGATGTTTACTTTTGGGCGGACAACACCGATGGAAACCGTACTATGCTCACAGGCGGAAAGATTGTCGAAAATCAATGGAACCAAGTGTGTTTTGTTTTCGGCACCGGCAAAAGAGAAATTTATATAAATGGAGCAAAGACGGCTGGTGACACTTCTACCGCCAAACCGATAAGGTATAATTTTATCGGTGAGACAAATAGTTTGAGTTATTTCGGTTCAATCGACGAAGTCCGTATTTACGACTATGCCCGTACTCCGGCCCAAATTGCTTGGGATTATAATCGAGGAAAACCGATCAGTCATTGGACTTTTGACGAAGGCAACGGCACCACCGCTCATGATCTGGGCGAAGGCGAGAATCACGGCACCATCACCGGCGCCACTTGGAAAAACGAAAGTGAGTGTAAGAATGGAAAATGTTTGTATTTTGATGGATTAGATTTAACAAGGGTGGATATGGACACGCAGGATAACATGAGTCAGTTTACGGCGTGTGCTTCTATTAATGTTGATGATTTTGAAAACCTAGATGGTGAAAATGTTTTGTATATTTTATCAAAGGGTTTTACTATGAGTCTTAAGAATGAAGGTAAAATAGGTTTCAGTAGAGCGGCCTCAAATGGATACTCTAATGCGGAGACACAGGATTTAATATCTGCTGGACAATGGTATAGAGTTTGCGGTGTTTTGAGTTCTATCAACATGGCACCGAAAATTTATTTAAATGGAATAGAGCAGATTCTTTCTGTTGCGCAGTCTAGTGGTGGGGTAATGAGTGATGACAGTTCTAGTGTTTTAAGAATTGGGGCTTCGGCGGGAAGTTCCTATGCATATAATTTCTACGGCTATATCGATGATCCAAAAATATACAATTACGCTTTAACTGATGAACAAATCAAAATGGATTATAACGACGGCGCGGTGAATTTTAGGTAGAAAATTATTTATTAACGAGTTAACGGATTTCTGTCTTTGTGACCCGCCTCATCTCTCTGTCTTTGCGAGGAGGTACTCCGACGTGGCAATCCAGAACGATTCAGAATTTAAAATTCAAAAACGGGAAATTAATTATTATTTA
>SAAL01000206.1 GCA_009929445.1 Bacteroidia bacterium | reverse complement strand
CACCTACACCGATGTGCGCCTGTATGCGGTCCACCGGATAACCGGGGCCAGCGTACAGGCCGAACCGGCCCACCGCCCGGACGGGTTTTCCCTGGACGAATACATCGCCCAGGGCGCGCTCCAGTTCGGCGACGGCAGGACGATCCGGCTGAAAGCCCGGATTTCGCCCTGGCTCGCGGATATTTTGACGGAAACCCCGTTGACTGCGGACCAGCGGCTGGAACCCATCGGCGACGAACTTCGCCTGACCGCCACCATCACGGACAGTTGGCAGCTGCGTTGGTGGATACTTTCCCAAGGTGCGGGCATGACGGTGCTGGAACCGAAAGATTTGAGAAAGGATATTATCACAGAGTTGAAAAACGGGCTGAGAGGTTATGGACCTGATTGAAAAATGACTTTTCCAAGACAGATGACCATTTTATCTATCAAACAATATCTTCTCGATTAACAACTCGCCGTTCTTATGGGGGATAAAATTGGAAAGAAAAACTGCAACCTCGGTCTCTGGATTTTCGGTGGGAGAAAACCTCGAATCTTGGATTCTCTTGCTAGAGGAATGGCTGCTGACCACTGAAAGATTTTACAGGTTGGCAGGTCAAAACAAAGGAATATACAAATATAACGAGCGGATCCATGTCTCCATTTTAGCGGGGGCGGCGTGGCGCTGTGGCTGGGGCGCCATTTGCGAATTTAAACGAAAAAAATCAGATACAGAACGTGCAGGAAGAGCAGATTTATGGATTCGTTCTTTCGACAAAGATTTTCTTTGTGAAGCAAAATTCAAATATGTTGATGAAAAAGCAAATGAAGCTTTGGAAACACTTGAAAGAGCATGTTCAGACGCACTAAAGAAATACACAGAAATGGAAACACCATGTGGAGTAGCTTTTCTGTGTCCATCATTCTATATTGAAAAAAATACTCTCAATCCAGACATAGAGAGTTTTGTTGATATAATACAAGACATGAAAAACAATATGCAAATTGATGCCTGTGCATGGTGTTTCCCAACCTACGATCGTTTCGAGAAGGGAGGTTGCAACGATTACCTTCCGGGAATAGCATTGATCGTAAAAATACCTCCACCGAACAACTAATTTTAAAAAACACAACTCTTATAAAAGATTTCCATAATCAGTGAAAAAATACAATATGAAGAAAGAAATAATGTTAAAAGAAGAAGAAATAAGATTAAAATTAGAACAAAATTTTTTCTGGAAAGGGGTTTATATTTTACGATGCTTATCAGATAATAATGAATACATACAAATTAACAGAATTTTAAAAACCGACAAGGACGGGGTTATTTACATAGGCTCGTCTAGTTACATTCCACACAGAATCGTACAATTAAAAGTTTCAATTCTTGAAGCATACAAGAATCCATCTAATTACAATAAATCAAGATTATTCAAACATACCTGTGGGAAAAAATTTTTAAACAGTGCAGTTAGAGAAATTATTAAATTTGAAAAATTATCCGTTGAAATAATTTCATCTGAAGAAAATGCACATACAGATAGCCACTATATTTTAGAAAATGAAAAATTATTACATTATGAAAATGAATTTGGAGAACCACCTCCATTTAATCAAGGGAGTAGATTTTAAAATCTATTGCTAACCAATTTATAATATTTCTTATTTTGCAAGTGGTAATACCGCTCAATTATAATAATTTAAGACTGTAAATTTCTGCTACCATGGGCTCCTCATACTTAGAAGACCCAGAAAATAATCTTAAACTGTAATAGATAAGGACACCCAAATGCAGATCAGAGACAACCTGGCCCAGGACTATGCAGACATCTACACCCCGGAGGTGCTGGCGGCGCTGGCCTTCATGGCCGGGTACAACGACGAGCAGCAGCGCTTGATGGCCGAGCGGATCGAGCGGAGGAACGCGCGCATCAGGGAGCGGAGGCCCATCGGTTTTCTTGACCCGGGCGCCCGCATCCCGGGCACGGACATCCGCGTGCAGGACGCCCGCGACGGCAGGTTCATCGGCGCGGAGATCCCGCCCGACCTGCAGCGCCAGTGGATCCAGGGCACCGGCCCGGCGGCCAAGCCCGACGCGCCCGTCCGCTCCAGCCTGCGC